>CAYJMZ010000043.1:0-14267 GCA_964370995.1 uncultured Fimbriimonadaceae bacterium
TAGAACACCTGCAGCACGAGAGCATGGAGAACGGTGACGAAGGCGATGTCGACCCCGCGCGCCCGGATGGCGTCGAGGAGCTCGGGGGTGAAGTGCAGGCCCGCGGTGGGGGCGGCGGTGCTGCCGTCGGTTCGGGCGTACACGGTTTGGTAGCGGCCCGGGTCTTCGAGGGTCTCGTGGATGTAGGGCGGCAGGGGCACACGTCCGGCGGATGCCAGGGCGGCGGGCAGGTCGGTGGGGTGGGTGAGGCGCACCCGGCGTCGCCCGTGGGGGAGGATCGCCTCGACGGTGCCCGCCAGGCCGCCGTCGAACAGCACGAGGCTGCCCGGTTTCAGCCTCCTGCCGGGGCGTACAAGGGCTTCAAACACCCCTTGGCCGAGACCATTGAGCAGGAAGAACTCCACCTCGGCGCCCGTGGGTTTGTGGCCGAGCAGGCGAAGCGCAGACACGCGCGTGTCGTTCAGCACGAGCAGATCGCCCGCTTCCAGCAGCCCCGGGGCGTCGCGAAAGGCTCGGTGGTGCACCTTGCCGGTGGCCCGCTCGAGGTGCAGGAGTTTGGACGCCGCACGGTCCGCCAGCGGCCGCTGCGCGATGCGTTCGGGGGGCAGGTGGTAGTCCACGGTGGGTGATGGGGAGTATAGGTCCTATAGGTGCTATAAGACCTATACCACCCCCTCCAGCCGCAGCAACGTGTTCACAGTCGGGGGCTGTGGGTCGGTGGCGCTGCGGTCGAGCAGGATGGCGCGCATGCCGAACTCTTGGGCGCCGCGCAGGTCGTCGAGTGGGTTGTCGCCCACGTGCACGCACGCCTCGGGTCGGACCCCCAGGCGGTCGAGGGTGATTTGGAACAGCGCGGGGTCGGGCTTTTCGGGGCCTTCCTCGAGCGAGGCGATCACCACGTCGAAGTACTCGCGGATTCCCAACATCGCCACCACTCGGTGCAGCGAGTAGTCCCAGTTGCTCAGGATCGCCAGTCGGTGGCCCGCGGCCTTGAGCGCCTGCAGGCAAGGCACGGTGTCCTCGTAAAGCAGGAACACGTCGGATCCGGGTCCGTACAGCCGCCGCATGAGCACGGCCTCGTACGCCTCAAGGCACCCCGCGTCCTGCCCGATGCGTTCGAGCCAGGTGCGGGTGAGGTCGCTCCACCACCCGTCGCACGCCTCGGGGTCGCGCGTGAGGTTGAGCTCGCGGTAGTGCCCCCACCGGGAGTGCAACAGGTGCCCATAGACGCCCCCCGCAGACTCCGCGTCGAGGTCCAGGCCCACCTCGCGCGCGCACTCAAGGGCCACGCGCACGGGGTCCCAGCGAACGTCGATCAGGGTGCCTGCCGCGTCAAGGGTGATGGTCATGGGAAGGTGGTTTGTGGTTCGTGGTTTGTGGTTTGTGGTTTGTGGTTTGTGGTTTGTCGTTGGTCGTTCGGAAAGGGAAGCAACTCAATTCAAGCCAGGTCCTCCTCCCCTCCGAACCACAAACCACAAACCACAAACCACAAACCCTACTTCCCCCGCCCCTTGCGCACGCCGCGCAGTTGGTAGCAGTCACGGCAGCGGGCTTCGTAGCTCTCGGTGGCGCCGATGAGGATGATGGGGTCGTCTTTGTGGGCGGGTTTGCCGTCGATCACCCGGTATGTGTGGCTGGCGGGCGCGCCGCACTTCATGCAGATCGCGCGTAGCTTCACGACCTCGTCGGCCACGGCCAGCAGTTGGGGCATGGGCCCGAAGGGTTGGCGGCGGAAATCCTGGTCGAGCCCGGCGAGCACCACGTCTTTGCCCTCGTCGGCCAGGTTCACGGCGAGCTCCACGAGCGAGCCGTCGAAGAACTGCGCCTCCTCGATCAGCACGATCTGCGTGTCCTTGTCCACCTTCGCGGCCAGTTCGCGCACCGAGCCCACCGGCAGCGCCTGGTGCTTGACGCCCATGTGGGTGACCACCGAGCTCTCGTCGAACCGGTCGTCGATGTTGGGCTTGAACACTTGCACCTTGCGTTTGGCGTACAGCGCCCGCCGTGCTCGACGTATCAGCTCTTCCGACTTGCCGGCGAACATGCTGCCGCACACCACGGTGATCGATCCGGTGCGCTTCAAACGTCGTCCTCCAGTTCGCCCGCCATGTCCGCCTCGAACATCTCCTCCATCTCGTCGGACATGTCCTCGTCCATCGCCTTGCCCATCTCGCGCACCATGCCCCGCATTTGCGACGGGCTGTCGGGCTCGCCCATGGTCTCCAGTTCGTCCGCCATCGCGTCGATGCGATCGTCCTCGGTGCGCACGCGTTGGAAGCGGCTGACGAGTTTGGACGTGCGGTGGGAGGCGCAGTGCGGGCACTTGTCGTCGTCCGGTTCGGCGACCATCCCAATCAAGGCGCTGAACCGCTTCCCGCAATCTTGGCAGCGGAATTCAAAAACCGGCATCGGTCAAGAAGATACCAGGCAGACCGTTGCCGGAAGGAACCGCAGATGGCGCAGATGGACGCCGATCCGGAAACCGTGCGGACAATCTGCGAAAGTCGGTGCCATCTGCGGTCCACTCCCTCACGACTTCGGACATCTCACGCAGAGGGCGCGGAGGGAAGACGGGAGAGGGCTCGCGGTACAATATCGGCTGACCGCTGTCGAGGCCCATAGAAGAGCCTCCGCCATGCCTTCGGGCGTGTCGAAAGCAAGGATTTGCATTGAGAAACAAAACTGGGAAAAGCGCGACGAGGACCCGCGTGCGGCGTAAGCCCGAAGGAACCTCCCGAGTCAAGAAGAGCCCGAATGGCACCCTGAACGTCGAGATCGTCGTCAACTGTTCGAACCGCGAGACGCGCATCGCCGTGCTCGAGGGCGGGGAGCTCATGGAGTACCGCGTCGAGCGTGAAGAGCGCGTCGTGGGCAGCATCTTCAAGGGCATCGTGCAGAACGTGCTGCCCGGTATGGACGCCGCGTTCGTGGACATCGGCCTTGAGCGCAACGCGTTTCTGTACGTGGCGGACATCCTGCCCGACGAGCCGATGGGGGACAACAGCCCCGCATCTCTCAAACGCAGCGAACTGCGGCGCCGCAAGATCAAGGATTTGCTGAAGCCGGGGCAAGAGGTCATGGTGCAGGTCACCAAAGGCCCCCGCGGCACCAAGGGCGCGCGCGTGTCCACCCGCATCGCCCTTCCTGGCCGGTACGTGGTGCTGATGCCCGAGACCAAGTCGGTCGGCGTGAGCCGCAAGATCGAGGAGCGCAACGAGCGGGACCGCCTGCGCCGCGTGGGCGACCACATCTGCCCCGACGGCTTCGGGCTCATCATGCGCACCGAGTGCGAGATGCGCACCGAAGAGGAGTTGGCCGCCGACGTGCGCTTCCTGCAGGTCGAGTGGCAGAACGTGCTGCGGGCGGCCAAGCGTCAACGCGCGCCTGCTTGCGTTCACCGCGACCAGACCCTGCTTTACCGCACGGTGCGCGACCTGTTCGACGACGACATCAACCGCATGGTGATCGACGATCCCGACGAGTACGAGAAGGTGCACCTCGTCGCGGGCATCGTGTCGCCCAATCTGCGCGATCGCATCGAACTGTTCGACCGCGACGAGCCCGTGTACGACGCGTTCGGCATCGAAAAGGACCTTGAAAGGCTGCTTCAGCACAAGGTTTGGCTCAAATCGGGCGGCTATCTGGTCATCGACGAGATGGAGGCGCTGACCGCCATCGACATCAACACCGGCAAGCAGGTCGGCACCACCAGCCTCAACGAGACGATCTTCAAGGCGAACCTCGAGGCGTCCCTGGAGGTCTGCAGGCAACTCCGCCTTCGGGACATGGGCGGGATCATCGTGATCGACTTCATCGACATGGAGTCCGCGGAGGACCGCAAGAAGATCATCACGCACTTCACGGACCATTTGGCCCGCGACCGCGCGCGCACCCGCATCGGGCGCATCTCCTCGCTGGGTCTCGTCGAGATCACCCGCAAGCGCACCGGCGAGTCGGTGACCGAGGCGCTCAGCGACGTGTGTCCGATGTGCCTGGGGCAGGGAAGGATCTCCAGCAAGGAGACCGTGTCGCTGTGGATCGAGCGCGACCTGTGGCGCCGCGTCGGCGAGCCCGGCAACGCGTTCCTCATCGAGTGCCACCCCAGCGTGGTCGAGGCGCTCATCGGGGCGGACGGCGAGAACTCCGAGGAGCTTGAGCACGCCATGCTGCGCGGCATCTACATCCGTGCGAACTTCGACATGGAGTATGAGGAGTACGACATCCGGGCGGGCACCATCGACGATTTCGACCGCAAGCACATGGGCTTCCGGCGGGCCCAGGTGCTCGAGTGCAACGTGCGTCGATCGGCATTCGACAACGCGAACAAGGTCGTGGGTTGGACCGACAACGGCTACTACATCGAGCTCATCGATGGGGCCGAATACATCGGCCAGCGCGCCAAGGTGTGCATCCAGGACATCCGCCGAAGCTATGCCGTCGCGGATGTGATTCTGCCCGGCAAGCCGCAATTGACCCGCAGCATCACGTAGGCCTTATACTCCGCGTATGACCGACGAGTCCCGTCAGAAGGCCGTGGGCTGTCTCATGTTTGGCGGCGCCGTCATGGTCGTCGGGGGCGCCCTGCTCACGGTGATGCTGATGGGGGGGGCGGCGGTGCGGATGGCCAACACGCAGGGGAAGGACCCCTCGGGGTTGGCGCTCGCGGGGCTGGGCCCGTTGACGATCCTGATTGGGGTCTTGATGGTCGTCTCGGGTCTCGTGTGGGGGTTCGTCGTGAACCGCAAGGCCGCCAACAGCCCGCCGGTGACTTACCCGGGCTCGCGGGTGTTGGCGAGGTACGCGCTGATGCCAGGCACGAGCGAGATGATGTTCTCGGGCTTCGACCCCAGCCACGAGGGCATCCGGTTCTACGCGCAGCTGCGGTTGCCCGACGGCCGGACGCCCGAACTGCAGTGCGCATTCCCCGTCTTCGAGCGTCTCGGGGAGGGCATGGTGGGCGTGGCAACCGTCCAGGGCGATTGGATCGGCGCCTTCGCTCCCACCACTCCCGACGTAACACAGGCTCCCAGCCCGTGATCTGGCCGCATGTAGCACAGGCTCCCAGCCTGTGTTCCGACGTCCGGACCCACAGGCTGGGAGCCTGTGCTACATTCCCAACAGCTATAATCTTGGCCATGGCGGATCTGGCCGCGATATGGAGTGAGGTATTGCCCGGCATCCGCAACGGCGTCACAGGCGTCGGGGTGTGGTCGGCGCTGAACACGGTCAGGCCCGTGGCGGTCGATGACGGGGTGCTCGTGATGGGCCTGCCCCACGAGGAATCGGAACTGGCCGGGCACCTTCGGCTCGCGCTCACCCGGCGCCTCATCGAACAGGCGGTCGCCGCAAAGCTCGGCGAGTCCGTGACGCTGCGGGTGATCGATGGGATCGCGCCGGCCGACTACGAGGCGGTCAAACGTCGGGACGCCGAGGCGCGGCGACTGCAGACCGCGTCGATGGAGAAGATGCGCGCGGAGATGTCCGCCCGCAGCAGCTGGGAGTCGGTCTACGAGTCGCTCAGCAGGCGGTTCGCGGCCGTGACCACCAAGTCGCTGCCGCAGAACCGCGCGCGCTTCCTCGAGGAGGCCGTGGAGCTCGTCGCCGAGGCGCGGCGCAGCCAGACCGAGTACGACGAACCCGGCGAACGCAGCTTCGCGCGCTGCATCGAGCGCGTGGCGCAGTACGCGGACGTGTCGAGCGTGCTCGTGGCCCGCGAGATCCTCAAGCGTTCCGGCGAACTCTGATGCCGTCCGCAGTCATCCTCGGGTCGGGCACCAGCAACGGCGTGCCGATGCTCGGGGTGGAGTACTCCGAGGCGTTTCTCGCCCAACCCAAGAACCACCGCACGCGGTGCGCGCTTCTGCTCGAGGGCCCCGAGGGCAACGTGCTGGTCGACTGCCCTCCCGAATTGCGCCTGCAACTGCTGCGCGAGCACGTGCGCATGGTGGACGCCGTGATCATCACGCACACGCACGCGGACCACGTGATGGGCATGGACGATCTGCGCTCGCTGTGCATCGTCGGCAAGAAGGACATGCCCGTGTACACGCTGCCACGATATCAAAATGATATCAAAAGGATATATGCGTACGCGTTCGAGCCCGCCCAAACGGACGTGGAGTTGCCGCGGTTCGACCTGCGCGATGCGCCCGACGTGCTGGACGCGTGCGGCCTTCGAATCCGGATCTTGCGCGTCGTTCACGGTCCGTGGCCCGTCCTTGCCCTGCGGGTCAACGACTTCGCGTACGTCACGGACGTGGGGGAGATTCCACCTGAGGCGGAAGAGCATCTCCACGGCCTGGACACGCTGGTCCTCGACGCCGTCCGCTACAAGCCGCACGCCACACATTTCCACTACGACAAGGCCATCGAGGTCGCGCAGCGTCTCGGTGCGCGGCGGACGCTGTTCACACACCTGAGCCATGACTACGACCACGACGCGACCAACGCCCAGCTCCCCCCCGGGATCGAGCTTGCCTACGACGGCCTTCGTATTCCGCTTTAGCAGGGTGCTGAAGAAGGGGCTTGCACCATTTGTTCTCGCGCCACGGACGTTTCCGATCCCGTGCCACCCTCATCTTGGGGGTGCGTTAGGTGCGAACTCTCGGCGAAAGCACCCCCGACACGAGGGTGGCACGGTTGCGTCGGCCTTCTTCAGCACCCTGTTAGGTTCGCGGGCTCGAAAACTTCACACAATTTGCGAGGGTCGGCCTACACAACGCACGCAATATCGCCAGGATTGGAAGGAGGGCTCTTGGCCTTCGGTGTTTCGCATGGCGAAGGTGGTGGCTGGATTGGCGGGAATGGTGGCCTTGGCGGGGGGAATCCTCGCGCAGGTCGAACCCGTCACCTGCCTTTTCAGGGCCGCACTCGCATTTGTGCTGGGATTGGTCGGGACACAGCTATGGTACGTGTTCTTTACAGTAAGGATTCAGCGATCGAAACCAGAGTAGGCGCGCCGGCGCCAAGGGAATTGGAGAATTAGGGGAACGAGGGGAACAGGACGATGCCGCTGTCGCAAGAGCAATTGAAACGGTCGTGGGTGGACTTCAAGGTGTACAAAGCCCCGGAGGCGCGGGCGGCGCTGATCAACCACTACGCGTACCTCGTGAAGATCACCGCAGGCCGGTTGGTGACCAGCCTTCCCGGCGGCCTCGATCGCGAGGACCTGATCGGTTCGGGGGTCATCGGCCTGATCAAGAGCGTGGATCAATTCGACCCGACGCGCGACGTGAAGTTCGAGACGTACGCGATCGCCCTGATCCGCGGCGCGATCCTCGAAATGCTCCGCGACGAGGACTGGGTGCCCCGTTCGATCCGCGAAAAGCTCAAGCTGCTGGATCGGACGATGATGGCGCTCGAGACCAAACTCGGCCGCCCCGCGAACGACGTCGAGCTGTCCGAAGCGATGCAAATGAGCGCGCAGGACGTGTCCGGCCTCAGAGTCCGCATGGGCCGAACCAACGTCTACAGCTTGGACGACATCCTGTCCACAGGCGACGGGGACGACCACATCCACTTCGTCGAGCTGATCGTGGACGAGAACGCGAATCCCGAGGGCGAGGTCGAGGGACGCGAAGTGCGCCGCATGCTCGCACTGGGCGTGGACAAGCTGCCCGAGCGCGAGCGGCTGGTGGTCGCCCTGTACTATTTCGAGGGCCTGACGTTCAAAGAGATCGGCAAGGTGCTCGGCGTGAGTGAATCGCGCGTGTACCAACTGCACACGCAGGCGATGACCCGTCTGCGCAACTTCATGCAGCAGGAGGGCGGCGTCCCGACCCGATAGGGCGATGGGCGATATCGACCGAATCGTACGGACATCCCCGACGGTGCAGGCGCCCCTGGCGTCGCAGCGCGCAGGTGATGCACCGCACCGCTCGCCGGGGGAGAACCCGCACGGGCCCCCAGAGGATGCGCTCGAACTTACGAACATCGAGGAAGGCGACGAGCCCGTGCAGGGACCTCCGCCCCCACCAGAGGAGCCGGGTACTCTCGACCTCGCGGTTTGATCCCACCGCCACGCCTCGCAAACCAACCGGGTTGTGTGGCTTGGCTGGCACGTTTTTTGCGCTTAAACTGTTGCATTGGACCGAACACGCCCACTCAAGGGCGCACGGTATGCTAACCCAGCAATGTCACGAGGAGCCTTAGGTTTGAAGAAAGCAATTTGGTTAACACTGCCCGCGCTGGCCGCGGCTCTCCTTCTCTCCGGCTGCGGTCGGGGTGGTGGTGGCGGACTTGCCATGGTCAACGGCGAGTCCATCAGCGCCGAAGACTTCAACAAGTACCTCGCAACCAAGGAGACTGTCACGGTGATTATCCCGAACTCGGGACCCGCCGATTTGCAGGTCGCCGGAAGCCTCGCGTTCCAGGCGCTCAAGGACCTCGTCGCACGCAAGGTGCTCATGCAGCTTGCAAAGGACGAGGGCGTGGCCCCTGAAGAGAAGGACGTTCTTGCCGAACTCGACACCCGCAAGAAGCTCAACCCGAACTACGTGAAGCAGATGACGGCGGGTGGGATGTCGATTCAGCGGCTCAAGGAAGACATCGCCGTGGGCCTTGCCCGTGAGCGGCTGCTTACCAAGGGCATCACCGTGAGCATGGACGAGGTGAACAAGTACATCGCGAACAACAAGGAGCTGTTCATGGACCCCGCCCGGGCCGACATGCAGTGGGTTTTTGTGAAGGCCGCAGCCGCCAAGGCCGCCGTCGACAAGGAGTTGGCCACGGGCCAGCCGTTCGGGTCGGTCGCCCAGCGGCTGAGCGAGTACCCGAAGGCGCGGGAAGACCAGGGCCGATTCCCCCAGAACGAGGTGCGGCGCATGCCCCCCGAGCTTCAGACACTGGTGAACAAGACCGCCGAGTTGAAGGTCACCGAGTGGCTCAAGCTTCAGGACGGGTTCGCCAAATTCTACATTTCGAAGAAGACCGCGGCCAAGGCCATCCAGATGGACGACGTGCGCAAAGGACTCGTGCAGCGGCAGTTGGCGCAGGAGCGGGGCTCGCAGGCGGTGGACCTCAACAAGCGCATCTCCGACAAGCTCAGGCAGAGCGAGATCAAGATCGACGACCCGTCGCTCAAAGACCCATGGGACAAGGCCATGGAAGAGTTGAAGAAGGCGAGCGGCAACGACGTGCCCAAGGGAGCGGCCACGACCCCCGCCGGCGGCTAGTCTCTCGGAGCTGTTTCACGCAGAGAACGCAGAGGGTCGCTGAGGGGAGAGTCCGGAGTCCCCATTCAGCGATTCCCTGCGTTCTCTGCGTGAAACACCTCCGAGGGTAGGGCAGATCACTTGCGCTTACGCTTGGCGTCGAGCAGGCGGCTGGCGGCGGACTCCCCGGGGGCGGAGGGCGCGGCAATGGGCGCGGGCGCTTCGGGGGGCGCGGGCATCTCCAAGGGGATGACGGGCCCCTCGTCTTTGCGCGATCGTTGCTTGGCGGCCTGCAGGCGACCCACGGTTTCGACCTGCGGCACGGGTGCCTTCTGCCGGTGCCGCAGTGCCAGGATCCAGCCCCAGGCGGTTGCCCACATCTCGCCGATCGGTAGGGCGATGCGGCGGGCGGCCACGTCCAATGGCAGCAGCAGCGCCGCCAACAGCACGAGCGAAGGCCACAGCTCTTGGATCGAGAACCCGGGATTTGCCACGGGGCGGACCGCGCGGGCCGGCGCCGAGAGCACCTCCCCCGAACCCGCCTTTGCCAGTCGTTCAAGCAGGGGCCGATTGGTGCGGTACGCACGGTACTCCGGCGGATACGCGAGCGAGAATCCCGACGAGCTGACCCGCGTGCCTCCCGAGCCGTCGCTTTCGGCGATCGTCACGATGTAGGAGCCGACCTCGGACGCGTCGAACTCGCCTTCGTAGTGTCCCGGCCCCAGCTGGGTCAAGGTCGCCGCGATCGAGCGCCCGGTGGGTGTCGACACGCGTACGTCGGGTTGCAGGTTGTCGAGCAGCGCGCCCGAGGCGTCCCGGGCCTCCAGCACGATCTTGCCCCGCGCCCCGGATTGTTCGGCACGCAGGTCGTAGTTGTTGGACGATGCCCGCCGCGAAATCGCGCGCACCGCCTGCGCCCAGAACGTGCCAAACCCCGTCCACGGCACCCACCGGACCGCCCACCGGGGCTGGGCATCCGACGTGAACGCGAGTGCGGTGCCCAGGCCGAACTGCCACGTGGCCAGCAGCGGGTCGTCCTTGTCGGTGCGCATGCCCACGCGCGCCAGGGGCTTGCCGTCGGAGAGGCAGTACGCGAGCAGCGGTGGCCAGCTTCCCGGCGCGATTCCGCGGAGAATCTCCTCGCCGGCGACGGTCTTGGGAAGGAATGCGCCCTCCTCGATTGCCGAGCGGGACATCAGGGCGGCGTCCTGCGTGAAGATCGCCGGTAGCTGCCCGGCCTTCAGGGCGAGGTAGAACTGCCCGCCGCCCACCACCGCGAGGCGCTTGAGGAACGCAACGTCCTTGCCGTCCCCGATCGACACCACCGACGTGGTGATCTTGCGTACCCGCATCGCCAGAGCCCTGGCGAGCGCGCCCTCCTGCATGTCGCTGTCCGCCCCGTCGGCGAGCAGGATGAGGTGCCGCACCGTCGAGGGCTCACCACTCAGGTGCTTGTCCGCGAAGTCCATCGACGGCTTGATGTAGATACCGCCGCCTCCAGTGCCCAACGTGCGGATCTGGTTGATCACCGCGCCCTTGTCCTTCAGCTCCTGCATTGGCGCCACGAACTCGATGCCGTCCGTGCTGCCCGCCACGCCCACGCGGTCCCGCGGAGCCATCATTCCGACGGTATGCTCGGCGGCCTTTGCGGCGAGCCGCACCTTGGGCACGCCGTCCTCGATCATGCTCATGCTGCCCGACGTGTCGCACACGATCAGGATCGAGGTGGACGGGAACGTCTTGCGCTGCCGGATGTTGAGGTCCACCGGCAGCACCTCGGCCACCGGGGTGCCGTACCACCCGCCCGGCAGGAACGAGTCCTCGCCGCCGATCATCGCGAATCCCACGCCGGTGTCTCGCACCGCAGCCCGAATCAGCTTCATCTGCGGTTCCGTGATCGAGGCCGCATTGAGGTCGTTGAACACCACCGCGTCGTACCGTTGCACGTGTTCGGGTCGCGTGGGCACCCCCTCGGGGCCGAACACGTCCGCGTCGATCCCCTGCTTGGCCAGGGCCTGGGCGAACACATTCGGGGTCCTCGGCCCCTGCAGCACGAGGATTCGCGGTTTGCCGCGGACCGCCACGAAACCCATGCCCACGTTGTTGCGCGCGTCGAGATCGCCCGGCGCCTCGATGGTCGCCCGGTAACGGTGGAATCCCGCCTCGTCGACCACATCGCCCACCACAAGGGTGCTGCGGCCCTGCTCGACGCGCACCGCCTGCCGCTTCACGATCCGGCCGTCGCGGTCGAGGGTCAGCACGGCGTCCGAGGCACGGTCGGCATCGACCACCACGCGCACGTCGAACGGCTGGCCCGCGCGCACGTCGGTGGGCATCTCGGTGTCCGCTAGCAGCACCTCGCCCGGGCGTCCCGCCTGGCCCAGCGGCACCGTGTCGACCGTCACGCCGTCGGCCGCTGCAGCGTTCACCGCGTTTGCGGCATCGCCGGAGGTCTCGTTGCCGTCGGTGAGCAGCACGATGCGCCGCGCCTTGCCGTCCGGGAACGACGCGGACGCCAGGCGGATGGCCGCGGCGAGGTCGGATGCGGAGCGGTCCACCACCGACGCCACACGCCCCAACTGCGCGAACCGCCCCGGCGCGGCATCGACGGTCGCCTCGCGCCCAAACACCACCACGGCGGCCACGTCCTTGGTGCCAAGCGACTTCAACGCCTCGCCCACAAACTTCTCGGCGCGCGCCAAGTCCGCATCCGACACGCTGTCCGATCGGTCGAGCACGAACACCGTGCACACGCCCTCGTTCGCACGGCGCGCCTCCGGGCCCGCGAGCGCGAGCACCAGGCACGCGGCCAGCACCGCCCTCAGAGCGAACGCGAAACGCTTGCGCCCGCGCATCATCCCGTGCACATGGCGGTAGCTGAGCACCAGGCCTGCCGCCACGGGCACGAGCAGCAGCAGGAACCAGGGCTCGACGAACCGCACCATCAAGACCTCCGCGCGAACAGCCACCATTCGCCCGCGAGTACGGCCAGAGCGAAAACCGCGAACCACCGCCAGTGGTCGGCCAGGCGGAGGATCGAGTCGGAGCCCACGGTGGGGGTTCCGCCCGCCATCACGCGCTTGACGGGGGTGATGTTCGACTCCCGCTCGCCGGCGAAGTTGACGTAGAGCTTTCGGCTCGCGCTTCCAGAGCGGAGGGTGTACCGCCCGGTGCGCATCGCGTCGCGCACGACGAACACGCCGCCCGCAGCGCCGATCTCCGTTGCGGGACCTTTCGGCCCCTCCAGCACGAGCTTGCCGCCGGGGTCGGTGGCGGGAAGCGAGAACGTCTGGCCCGCCAGGATGGTGAGGGCGTCGCCCCGTGCACTGCGCGGCGCGAGGAACTCGAGTGCGTTGGCGAGGAAGATGGGGAAGGCCACCTGCAGGGGGAAGTCGGATTCCAAGGGCGCGAACGCCACGTACACGTGCCGTTGCGCCCCCTCGCTGGCCACGATGAGGGGCCCCGCCGAGCCCTGGGCAAGCACCACTCCCTCCGGCTTCGCACTGACCCGCTCGGCGCGCTCGATGTAGGTGGTTTCGAGGTCCACCGCGTCGAGCAGAGGGTGCGCGCTTTCCGCAGAGCGCAGGCGCGGCCCTTGCGCGACCCCGAGGCGCCTCACGGGCGAGGGCCTGCCTGCGGCGCCCAGGGCCAGCACGCCCTTTGCTCGCACGGCCACTTCGGGCACGCCGTCGAACACCACCACGTCGTACGGCGCGTCGCCTGATTGGGTGGCCGTCGGCACCGTGGTGGCGCGATCGAGCACCACGCGCGCGTCGAGTGCCAGGGCGCGCTCGAGGAACAGATCGCCGCGACCGACCAGCAGCACCCGCAATACCGCGCTCGGATCGGCAAGCGTCACGCGCCAGTCGTCGGCGATCAGCGCGCCGCCCCCCTCGATGCGCGCCTCCAGCACCTCGGCCTGGGGCGGTGCTTCGAACGTCTCGCCGAACGTCTTGCCCGCGGCGAGCACCAGGGTTTTGGCGTTGAAGGCCTTGCCGTCGGCCAGCACCTGCAGGTTCACCGTCGCCGATTCCCTGCCGAAATTCCGAACGGCGCAGAACACGCTGCGGCCGGCGGGCGAGGGCGCGGCTGCCAAAGCGATGACCGCCACGTTCTCCGTAGCCTTGCCCACGGGCACGAACTCCAGCGAAGCGGCGCCGGGTGCGAAGTCGCGCACCTCGGGAAACACGCCGTCCGAGACCAACACAATGCGCGCGCGCCTGCGCTTGGCGGTGATGGACGCCGCCAGGCGCAGCGCCTCGCCGACGTCCACCTCGGCGTCCGTGGGACTTACGGTCGCCAGAGCGCTGCGCATGCGGCCCGGGTCGGAGGACAGCGCAAACACCACCCGCGGCACAGGACCCGCCTCGATGAGCGCGACCCGATCCCCCGGCCGCGCGGCGTCGATCAGGTTGCGGCACAACGCGATGGCTTGGTCGAGCCGCGTGCCGCTGGCCTCATTGGCGGCCATGCTCGCCGAGATGTCCAGCACCAGCACGGTAACCTCTCCAGCCAGCCCCCGTTCGCGCGTCTGGGGCCGTGCCAGGGCGAGCACCACCAAGGCGAGGGCGAGAAGTTGGAGGAACAGCAGCAAGCTCCACCTCAACCTCTGGAACAGAGAGTTCGCCCGCACCTCGTACGTCATGGGCGGCCAAAGAAACGTGGCGGGCACCACGAAATCTTTGCGGCGCATCTTCAGCAGATACAGCAGCAAGACCACCCCCGC
The DNA here is from genome assembly GCA_964370995.1 of uncultured Fimbriimonadaceae bacterium. Classification (GTDB taxonomy): domain Bacteria; phylum Armatimonadota; class Fimbriimonadia; order Fimbriimonadales; family Fimbriimonadaceae; genus JAMLGR01. The sequence goes on from CAYJMZ010000043.1 coordinate 13,879, forward strand.
CAGAGGTGCGAGCCAGAGCAGAAGGGGCGCCGCGGCGAAGCTCAAGCGACCACCCACCCCTCGCGCCTGAACGGCCCGCGCAACAGGGCCGCCAGCGGTTCGCCCGCGAGCACGCGCAGGTAGCGCCCGCCCGGCCGGGTGCATGCCGTTTCCAGGGCGCGGCAGTGGGCCTCAAGGCGTTCCCGGTACACCCTCAGCGTCGATCCGCTGGCGGTGATCTCGACGAGGCCGTCACCCTCGGAGTCGCGGAGCCGCAGGTCGCCCTCCATGTCGGGGTCGATCTCCTCGCGCGACAGCACGTGCAGCATCGCGATCTCATGCCCGCGCCCCGCTACGGCCTTCAGCGCTGCGGGAAGTTCGGGGTCGAGCCCGTCCGTGATGAGGAACAC
>CAYJMZ010000044.1:0-1618 GCA_964370995.1 uncultured Fimbriimonadaceae bacterium
GGCGTTGCCCTTCGCTATCACCTTGCAGCCCTTCGGGCCTCCCGGAGGCTGCGCCAGGCAAAGATCTCACTCGTTCCCCAATCGTCAGTTGCGGCCGCCGCTCCATGATTCGGTGCTCGGGCTGAAGACCGACGCAAACTTCTCGCAGAAGGCGCCATCCTCGAACGCGTGGGTGGGCTACGCCAAGCAGCACTACGCCTACGATCCGCAGCTGGACTACCTGACCAGCGCTTCATACGACGACGACGGCAACGGAACCTGGGAGGCGACCCACACGTGGACCTACAACGCTGCGGGTAACAGGCAGACGGCCTCGGCCCAGCCGGGCACGTGGGCGTACGACAACCTGAACCGCATGACCACCTCGCCGATGGGCCCGTACGAGAACGACATCCTGGGCAACCGGCTCTGGCAGAACCACTTCCAGCAGGGCGGGAGGCGGATGGAGTGGGACGCAGGGATCGTTTGTCGTTTGTCGTTGGTCGTTTGTCGGGGGATTTTCAGGACGCTTCGCTGCATCTGGGTGACCCTTTTCCGAGCGACAAACGACCGACGACAAACGACAAACGAGATGGGGTTCCGGCTGGTACGACGCCGTGTGGTCCACCAACAAACCCACCACGCGCTACTTCTACCCTTCGGGCCCCCACCCCGTTCGCTGCGCTCACGGCCCTCCCCCTTCAGCTTCGCTTCAAGGGGAGGGCCAAATGCCCATCGAGGACGACTTTACGCGCACGGTGCCGGGCCAGGTGCTGGTGGACGTCACCCGCGACGGCCTGGGCGCGCGCGGCATCGATGTGATGGAGAAGACCACGGGATCCGGCACTGTCACCGCGTTTCCGCTCCAAATAACGCAGGCTTCGTTTCTTGCCGTCGTGCGAAGATTCCAGAGCCCCTCGTCTCCAGCCGTTGCGTGCCGTTCAGTCGTGCGGGCCCTTTTGGAATGCGCGAGCTTGGAGGCTGTTGCATTGGGTTCATCCCAAGCCGTGCCGTGGCATTTCGGGCCGTGCTCTCGAAGCTGGCGCACCCCCGACACGGGGGTGGCACGGGATTCTCTCGACCCCATGCAACAGCCTCTTCAGTTGCGGCTCCTGCTCTCTGTGCCATCCGTGGTTACAAATCCGCCGCCGAGAGCGCATGATAGGGGTTGGAGGACTCGAATGCTTCTGACCCTCGTTGCGCTTGTCTCGTCGCTCGCACCCTCGCCCCGCCTTGTTGCGGACCCGCTCGTCCGGGGCTTTTTGGACCCGCCGGCCTCCGCCAAGCCGCACACCTGGTGGCATTGGATGGATGGCAACGTCACGAAAGAGGGCATCACGGCAGACCTCGAGGCGATGTCCAGGGCGGGTATCGGCGGCGCGCAGATGTTCACGGTCGCCGTGGGCATCCCCGCTGGGCCCGTGGGTTACATGAGCCCCGAGTGGCGCGCGATGATGACCCACGCGGTGACGGAGGCTGGGCGCGTCGGGGTCGAGCTGTGCATCCACAACTGCGCCGGGTGGTCGAGCAGCGGAGGCCCGTGGATCACCCCCGAGTACGCGATGCAGGTGCTCGCTTGGTCCGAAAGGAAGGTCGTGGGCCCCACCCACTTCTCCGCGACGCTGGCTGTTCCCAAGGC
>CAYJMZ010000044.1:1628-3075 GCA_964370995.1 uncultured Fimbriimonadaceae bacterium
GGTCGTGCGCAGCATCCCCTACCACAAGGACATCGCGGTGTTCGCATTCCACACGCCCTCCGGCGGCAAGGGCAAGCAGGTGCCTCAGTTCCTCGGCCGCACCGGCGTGGTGCGCACCGATGGCTTGCAACCGCTTGCCGAACCCGAGGCCCCCGAAACCACGATCTCGCGCGGCGGCCTGGTCGACCTGACGGGCAAGATGGACGCCAGCGGCCACCTGGAGTGGGACGTGCCCCCAGGGGATTGGACGATCCTGCGCATGGGCTCCACGCCGACGGGTAAGGACAACCACCCCTCACCGCCGGAGGGAGATGGCCTCGAGGTGGACAAGCTGAGCCGCGAGGCGCTCGACACGCACTGGGCCGGCATGATGGCGAAGATCCTCGAGGACATCGGGCCGCTCGCCGGCAGGGTGCTCAACAATGCCCTCATCGACAGTTACGAGGTCGGCAGCCAGAACTGGACCCCCAAGTTCCGTGAGGAGTTCCAAAAGCGCCGCGGCTACGACCCATTGCCGTTTCTCCCCGCGATCGCAGGCTGGACGATCGACGGCGCCGAGGCCACCGAGCGCTTCTTGTGGGATTTCCGGCGCACGATCGCAGACCTGTATGCGGACAACTACTTCGGCTACTTCGGCGAGCTTTGCCACAAGGCCGGGCTCAAGTTCTCGACCGAGCCGTACGGCAACGGCGGGTTCGACACGATGCAGGCCGGCGGAACCGCCGACATCCCGATGGGCGAGTTCTGGGTTGGCGGCGGGGCCATGGAGACCACCAAGCTTGCGTCTTCGATCGGCCACACCTATGGCAACCAGGTGATCGGCGCCGAGTCCTTTACCGCCGACGACAGGGCTGGCAAATACCTCGTGGAGCCCTATGGCATCAAGGCCCTCGGCGATTATGTGTTCACCCAGGGCATCAACCGCTACATCTTCCATCGCTACGCGCACCAACCTTGGATGAACCTGCGGCCTGGCATGACCATGGGCCCGTGGGGCATGCACCTCGATCGAACGATCACGTGGTGGGACGACGCCTCGGCGTGGCTGCGGTACGTGGCGCGCTGCCAGTTCCTCCTGCAGCAGGGGCGCTTCGTGGCCGATGCCTGCTACTTCGTGGGCGAGGGTGCACCCAACGACCTGCCCGCGCGCAGCCAACTCAAGCCCGAACTGCCCGCAGGGTACGACTACGACGGCATCGATGCAACGGTGCTGCTGCGCCGCATGGCGGTGCGCAACGGCAGGCTCGTGCTGCCCGATGGCATGAGCTACCGGCTTCTGGTGCTGCCGAACGGGGGGTCGATGACCCCGGCCTTGGCGCGCAAGGTCCAGTCGCTGGTTCGGGCTGGCGCCACCGTCGTGGGCCCGCGGCCGCGCCCGTCGCCCCGCCGCTCGAACGCGGAGGCAAACGACGCCGCGGTCCGCAAGGTGGCGGCCGCCGGGGGGGGG
>CAYJMZ010000044.1:3085-8114 GCA_964370995.1 uncultured Fimbriimonadaceae bacterium
GTGAAGGTCAAGGAGCACCGGTATGGCCAAGGCCGCGTCGTGTGGGGCAAGTCTCTAGCCGAGGTGCTGGCGTCCCTGCGCGTGCTGCCCGACTACGAGGCGCGCGGCGGGCGCACCGTGATGATCCACCGCACAGTGGGTGGGTCCGAGGTGTACTTCGTGTCGAACCAGCGGTATCTGCCCGCCGACGTGGAGTGCACGTTCAGGGTGAGCGGCAAGGCGCCCGAACTGTGGGACCCGGTGACCGGTGCGATGTCTGCGGCGCCCGTGTACCGCGTCGAGGGTGGGCGAACCACCGTGCCCCTGCACTTCGGGCCCGCGGGCTCGGTGTTCGTGATGTTCCGCAAGCCCGCCACCGGAGGTCACTTCACTTCGGTGGTGTTCAGTGATCCGAACCGGAAGGCCGTGCCCTTGCCAAAGATCACGATCTTGAGCGCCCGATACGAGACCGCCGACGGGCGAGGGGCCGATGTCACCGGCACCGTGGCGCGCCTGCTCGGCGAGGGCCAGTACGAGATCCTTGCGTCGAACGCGCTGTTCGGCGACCCCGTGATCAACGTGGTCAAACAACTTAGTGTAGAGTACACTATAAATGGGAAACAGGCGAAGCAGACGGTGCCCGAGAACGGGACTCTGACGCTGCTCAAGCTCAAGTCGGGGCCCGTGGGATTCCCGTCCCACACCCTCGCGACCAACGCCAGGGGCGAGGTCGAGCTCGTCCCGTGGCAGAGCGGGGTGTTCGAGTACAAGCACACCAATGGGTGGGTGATGAAGCTGGGGGTTCGCTCCATGCTTCCGCCACTTCAGATTGGGGGCGCATGGCACCTGTCCTTCCCGCCCAACCTCGGGGCGCCCCCGCGCGTGGAACTCGCCAAATTGGTCTCGTGGAGCGATCACCCCGTGTCCGGCGTGCGCTACTTCTCCGGCACCGCGACGTACACCAAGCAGATCGACGTGCCCGCCGGGTACACGGAACCCGGGCAGGTCGTGTGGCTCGATCTCGGCCGCGTGAAGAACTTCGCACGGGTGACCCTCAACGGCAAGGACCTCGGGGTGCTGTGGATGGAGCCCTTCCGCCTCGACGTGGGCGGCGTGCTCAAGAAGGGCGTCAATACGCTCGATGTCCGTGTGACCAACCTGTGGCCCAACCGCCTGATCGGCGACGAGCAGCTTCCCTCGGACGTCGAGTGGAACGGCGGGCCACTCAAGAAGTGGCCCGACTGGCTTGCGAATGGCGAACCGCGCCCCAAGACGGGACGCATCGCGTTTACCACCTGGCACTTCTACGACAAGGATTCCCCGCTGCTCGAATCGGGGCTGCTGGGGCCGGTCACCATCCGCTCCGCAGAGCGGACTGCGTTACTGCGGCCTGGATTCTAGGGTCCGATTTGGGAGTGCGCGAGCTTGCTCGCCGCCCTGTATTCGAGCGGCTTGCCGCGAGTCCGGAAGGGGCTCCGCCGACAAGTCGCCACGAGAAAGGCGCCGAGCAAGGAGGGTGTTGCATTGGGGTCGTCCCAAGCTGTGCCGTGGCGTTTCGGGCCGTGCTCTCGAACCTGGCACACCCCCGACACGGGGGTGGCACGGGATTCTCTCGACCCCATGCAACACCCTCCAAGCTCGCGCACTCCCAAATCGGACCCTCGCGCTATCATGGGGGAAAGGTGTAACCCCTATGAAGAACCGATTCGTGTGGACCCTGATCTGCGGATTGTGGGCATTGACAGCGCTGGCGTCTGGGTCGGACCCTCTGCTTCGGGGGTTTGCCAGTCCGCCTGCATCGGCGAGGCCGTGGGTCTACTGGTTCTGGCTGAACAGCAACATCACCAAGAACGGCATCACCGCCGACCTTGAGGCCATGCGGCGCGTGGGCATCGGCGGCGTGCTCATCATGGAAACCGACCAGGGCGCGCCGGTGGGGCCCGTGCCCTTCGCAGGCCCCGAGTGGCGGGCGCTGTTTCACCACGCCGTGTCCGAGGCCCACCGGCTTGGCCTCCAGATCAACATGAACGACGATGCAGGCTGGTGCGGCAGCGGCGGCCCCTGGATCACACCCGAGCTGTCGATGCAGAAGGTCGTGTGGTCGGAAACGCAGGCCCGGGGAGCGGCGGGCGCGCAGACTCTCACGCTGCCCAAACCTCCGACCGTCGCGGGCTACTACAAGGACGTTGCCGTGCTCGCGTTCCCGACGCCCGGCACCTTTCGCATTCCCGATATCGCCGGCAGGGCCGGATTCGTGCGGCAGGAGTTCGCCCCTACGACCGTGTTCGGCTCGGCACCGGGCGATTCGGTGATCGACGGCGCGAAGACGATCGACCTGACCGCCAAGCTGCGGGCCGACGGAACCCTTCAATGGGACGTGCCCGCTGGAGATTGGACGATCATGCGCATCGGCCACACTTCGACAGGCCGGGTCAACCTGCCCGCTCCAAAGTCGGGCGAGGGGCTGGAGTGCGACAAGCTGAGCAAAGAGGGCGCCGAGGCCGCCTTCAACGGCTTCATGGCGAAACTCATCGCCGACGCGGGCCCCCTCGTCGGCAAGGCGCTGGTGCGCACGCACATCGACAGTTGGGAGATGGGCTCGCAGAACTGGACGGCGCGCTTCCGCGAGGAGTTCCAGAAGCGTCGGGGGTACGACCTCATGGGCTATCTGCCCGTTCTGTCTGGGAAGGTGGTCGGCAGTCTGGAAATCTCGGAGAGGTTCCTGTGGGACATGCGCATGACGATCTCCGATCTGGTGCTGGACAACTACGCCGGCCATATGCAGAAGCTGGCAAAGCAGAGCGGGATCGGGCTCTCGATCGAAGCCTACGGAGACGTTGTGGTCGACGATCTGGCCTATGCCGGGCGCGCGGACGAGCCGATGAGCGAGTTCTGGACCTGGGGCGGCGGCATGAGCGATCCCGAGTGGCACCATGAGACCAACATCTTCGAAATGGCCTCCGGCGCCCACGTCTACGGCAAGCGCGTGCTGGGCGCGGAAGCGTTCACGTCCAACGACTCCGAGCGATGGCTCTACCATCCAGGCGCGGTCAAGGCAATCGGCGACTGGCAATTCTCGCGCGGCGTGAACCGGTTCGTGTTCCACCGCTACGCCATGCAGCCGTGGCTGAACGTCAAGCCGGGGATGTCCATGGGCCCCTGGGGTCTTCACTACGAGCGGACGCAGACGTGGTGGGATCAGTCGGGCCCGTGGCACACGTATCTGGCCCGATGCCAGTATCTGCTCCAGCAGGGCCTGCCGGTTGTCGACGTGCTTTACCTTGCTCCCGAGGGCGCCCCCAGCAGCTTCATCCCTCCGCAGGACGCGATCCACGGCGCCTACCGCGCGGACGCCTGTCCGCCCGAGGCGCTGATGAAGCGCGCGTCGGTCAAGAGCGGGCAGATCGTGTTCCCCGACGGCATGAGCTACCGGGCGCTCGTGCTTCCGCCGGGCGGCACGATGACACCGGCGATGTTGCGCAAGATCAAGCAGTTGGCGGATGCCGGGGTGACGGTGCTCGGTCCGAAGCCCGTCAAATCCCCCAGTCTGGCCGGATATCCCGCGTCCGACGCCGAGGTTAAGCGTCTCGCCGACACGCTCTGGAGCAGCGGGAAGGTGATCTCGAACAAGACGGTCGAACAGGCCCTCGCTGCACAGCACGTTCCCCCGGACTTCGAATCCGACCACAAGTTCACCGCCATGCACCGGCGCATCGGAGACGCCGACGTGTACTTCGTGGCCAACACGCGGCGGGCCACCACCAACGTGGCGTGCCGTTTCCGGGTTTCGGGCATGAGGCCGGAGTTTTGGAATCCTGAGAAGGGACTGACGCAGCCCGCAGCCTCATTCACCGTTTTGGGAAACCGGGTCGAGGTCCCTCTCTCCCTGGGCCCGAGCGACTCGGTGTTCGTGGTCTTTCGCCCCGGTGGCGGGATCGCCGATCCGGTCGTCGGGTTCAAGCGGTCGGGCAAGGACGTGATGACCGTCGCGAAATCACCCAAGATCCAGGTGAAGCGGGCGCTCTGGGGGCCCAAGGGCGATGAGACGCGCACCAAGGACGTCACGGCGCAGGTCCAGCGCATCGTCGATCGGGGGGTCACCGAGTTCCGGGTGGCCGACCTTGCGGCGGAGGGCGACCCAGCCGTCAACGTCGTGAAGACCCTTCGCCTCGATTACACAGTGGACGGGAAGTCCCTCTTCGCCTCCGCGATCGACCAGGAGTCGATCCTCTTGGCGACGACCCCGGACGTTCCACTCGACGCCCGCGTGGTCGCATCGCCAAGCGGCCTGCGGATTGCGGCCCGCGCCCCCGGCAAGTACGAGGTGAGGACCCGCTCGGGACGGGTGTTGAGGGCGACGCTTCCCAGCCTGCCCAAGGACCTCGGTGTCTCCGGGCCCTGGGAGCTGTTCTTTCCAGCAGGCCAAGGCGCGCCCGATGCTGCACCCATGGCACGTCTGGCCTCCTGGAGCGAATCCCCGATTCCCGGCGTGCGCCACTTCTCGGGGACCGCGACATACCGCAAGACGATCGTCGCCCCGCAAAGCCTGTTTGGCAAGGACCTGCGCCAGTTCCTCGACCTGGGCCGGGTGGAGGTGATCGCGCAGGTCACGCTCAACGGCAAGGACCTCGGCGTTCTATGGAGGGCGCCGTACCGGGTCGATGTCACCGGTGCGCTGCGCCCAGGGTCGAACGTGCTCGAGGTGCGGGTCACCAACCTCTGGCCCAACCGCATGATTGGCGACGAGGCGTTGCCGGAAGACGGAGACCGGAACGCGAACGGCACCCTGAAGAGCTGGCCGTCATGGGTGCTGGAGGGCAAAGACAGTCCAACCGGGCGATTCACCTTCTCGTCGTGGAAGCTGTGGGGCAAAGCAGAGGCCCTACTTCCATCCGGACTCTTGGGCCCCGTGAGGATCGGTGCAGAGGCTTTGCTGGTGCCACGGTAGAGGCGCGAAGCGCTTTGGAGTGCGGTGGCCCGGCGCCGCTTTGACCGGGTTGCATTGGCCGCAAAAAACGGGGCCCCGCCCCCCGCCAGCAAAAGGGGGGGG
>CAYJMZ010000044.1:8124-14142 GCA_964370995.1 uncultured Fimbriimonadaceae bacterium
GTGGTTTGTTTTCTCCCCAACCCCGGGGGGCGCCCCCCCCCCCACTCCAAAGGGTGGGGAACTATGTCTGGTTGCGAAACATGATCTTGTTTTCCGTATTCGTTGTTGCCCTCGCCGTCGTCGGCCCCGCCCTGGTGGTTGACCCTCACGCATCCCCGCAGGAGACCTTGGCTGCGCGCGAAGTTCAGCGGTACGTGTACGTGCGCACGGGTCAGTTGCTTCCCCTCGCCGAGAGCACTGTCGGCCCCTGGATCGTGGTCGCCCGAAGAGGCAGTCCCCTTCTCGATCGCGTGAGGCTGGACGCGAAAACCCGCGCCGAGGTGTCGTCGCTGAAGCCGCAACAGTACCTCCTGGCCAGCCTGGGCAAGGACCGGTTCCTCATCGCAGGCGGCGACGACACCGGGGTTTTGTATGGCGCCTACCGCTTTGCGGAGCATTTGGGCGTCCGCTTCTACCTTCACGGCGATACGGTCCCGGACAAGGCCATCGTATTCAAGCTGCCAAAGCTGCATGAAATCGGGCGACCGCTGTTCGCAATTCGCGGCATCAACCCGTTTCACGACTTTCCGGAGGGCCCAGATTGGTGGAACCGGGACGACTACCTGTCCCACATCGCCCAGCTCGCCAAACTCCGGATGAACTTCATTGGCCTGCACACTTATCCCGAGGGCGGCGTCGGGCCGGAGCCTGAGGTGTGGATCGGCCCGCCCGGCGACCTGAACGCCGACGGCAGCGTCAAGTTCAGCTATCCCTCCTCGTGGGCGAACACGGCGCGCGCAGGCAGTTGGGGTTACGTCGCCGAGAAGACCAGTCGGTTCTCGTCGGGCGCCGCCCAGTTCTTCGCGACCGACGACTACGGCCCAGACGTGATGGTCGGGATGATGCCCAGGCCCGCAGATGCGAACCAGAGCAACCGGCTCTTCGACGATGCCGGGCAAATGCTGCGAGAGGCCTTCGCTGAGGCCAAGGCGCTTGGCGTGAAGACCTGCGTCGGCACGGAGACGCCCCTCACGATTCCAAAGCTCGTTCAGGACCGTCTTCGGGCCCAAGGCAAAGACCCCAGCAGCCCCGCGGTGATTCGTTCGGTCTACGAGGGGATGTTCACGCGCCTCGCGAAGGTGTCCCCGGTCGACTACTACTGGCTGTGGACGCCCGAGGACTGGACCTGGAGCGGCAACACGCCGCAGCAGTTGAAGAAGACCACGGACGATCTGCTGCTCGCCCTGTCCGCGCTCAAGGCCGTCGGGAATCCGTTCCAACTCGCCACCTGCGGATGGGTTCTGGGGCCTCAGAACGACCGGGCCGCGCTCGATCGGCTGCTTCCGAAAAGCGTGGTCGTGAGCACCATCAACCAGGCCGTGGGCAACGCGCCCGTGGACCCCGCCTTCGGCAAGATCATGGGGCGCTCGAAATGGGCGATTCCCTGGATGGAGAATGACCCGGGCCTGACCGCGCCCCAGCTGTGGGTCGGACGCATGCTTTACGACGCCGCGGACGCGAAACGCCTCGGGTGCGACGGCCTGATCGGCATCCACTGGCGCACGAAGGCCCTGGCGCCGAACGTCGCAGCGCTCGCTTCGGCGGCGTGGGACCAGTCGTGGAAACCAAACGGCTTCGCGCGCGCGGCCGCCGATTTGACCGCCACGAAGGTGCCCGCTACCGGCGCCATCGGCGGGAGTACGTCCCAGTTCCAGGCGACGGTCGCCGGCACGGACGAGCAGCCGGTGTACCAGACCGTGCGTTATGACACCCTCGGGTACGACATCGCGGCGCCGAAGGGCTCGTACACGGTGACCCTCAAGTTCAACGAGCCGTTCTACAACCAGCCCTCCAAGCGCGTGTTCGGTGTGAAGCTGCAGGGGGTCCAGGTCATCCAGGGCCTCGACGTGTTCGCGCGCGTCGGCCAGAACCGGGCCCTCGACTACACGTTCAAGGACGTTGTGAACAAGAACGGCCACGTGAAGATCGAGTTCACCAAGGAGGTCGAGTTCCCAAGTATCGCGGGGATCGTCGTGGAGGGTCCGGGGTTTGTCCGCAAGATCAACTGCGGGGGCGCGACTTGGAACGGCTACATCGGCGAGCTGGACGCTCCGCGCAACCCTGACCCACAGGCGCGCGGCGTGCCGATCGCGTGGTTCTACGAGGACTTTGCGCGTGCAAACTTCGGCGATTCGGTGGCCCGCGAAGCCGGCGCGCTGTTCGCCTCGATCGACGGCATGAAACTGCCCCGACCGGCAACCTGGATCACGGGCCCGGGCGACATCGTTGCGGACACGGCACCGTGGCGCGAGGTTGGGCTGCGGTACGCGTTCGTCGATACGCTGGCCCGCATGCGGCCCCGCGTGCAGGGCGCCGGGAACCTGGACAGGTTCGACTATTGGCTCGACACGTTCCGGTACATGCGGGCGATGAGCTTCGTGGGTTGCGTGCGGGGCCGGCTCGACCTGTCAGTGAAGGTTCTTGCCGCCGAGCAGGACCCCGGGCGTCGGAGGCAGATTGCAGAGCAGGCGCTCGGCACGCGGATCGAGCTTGCTAGGGCCTGGGAGCGGCTCATGGCCCACGTCGAGGCGACCGTGAGTACACCAGGGGAGTTGGGCACGATCTCCAACCTGGAGCAGCACGTGCGACTTCACGCGCGCTTCCTAAGCGGGCATGATGCCGCCCTGGAAAAGGCGCTCGGGCGGCCCCTTCCGCCATCCATCGAGCCGGCGATGGAGTATCGGGGCCCCGACCGGATCATCGTGCCCACGATTCGCACGTCGGTCGCTCCTCGGGAGGGCCTGAAGCTCCAGGTCATCCTTGCCTCTTCCGGCGTCGTGAGCAACGCGAAGCTGCATTGGCGCAGGATGGGCACAGGCCCCTACGCGTCTGTCCCCCTGACGCTGGTGGGCCGCAGCGTGTACCAGGTGACTCTGCCGCCAGCCCCTGCCAAGGCAACGGCGGTCGAGTACTACATCGAGGCCGAGTTTGTGCATGCCAACCGGCCGAAGAAGCTCGTGTTTCCCCCGACGGCCCCGGCGATCAACCAAACGGTGGTGGTGGCACCCGGCGTGGGGATGGCCCGGCCCTTCGTCGCGGGCCTCTACCCGTAGATTAGATGCTGACGCAAGGAATCACGAATCCTCTGATCGATGCCTCAGGCGTTCAGTTCACGCAGCATGAGCCATTCGCCGCTTTCAACGGCGTTTGCCTCGTGCGTTTCTGGTGTGGCCAGGGTGAACCCGAGCCTTTCAAGCAGGCGCAGCGAGCGGTGATTCTGTTTCTTGAGCACGGCAGACAGGCGTTCGACACCGTACACGTCCAGGAGTTCGGCGATCATACACTCGACAGCCTCGCGCGCCAGGCCCTTTCCCCAGTACGCGCTGTTCAGTTCGTAGGCGATGGACCCCCCGGCGTCGGGCCGCACCGTAGCCTGTACGTAGCCGATCAGCTCGGAAGTGGGCAGGCGGATCACCCAGTTGAGCCAATGCTCTGTGCGGTCCGCGGACATCCGCGATTCAAGCCGCGCGTACCGGTTCTGAAGCCACTCCCGGGACACCGGCGGCCCATCCTCGAACTCGTAGATCGCGGGGTCGCCCAGGACCACGAACATCTCCTCGGCGTGTGCGGCGACCTGTGGTTCCAGGGTGAGGCGTGCGGTTTGGAGGGTTCGCATGGGTGTCGGGCGGGTGGTTCGACTCATATCCACCGGCGCACCTGTCGGCGGTATTCCTCGTACTCGGCCCCGAACGCTTCGGCGAGGTACAGCTCCTCCCGCCGGATCACCGCCACCCAAAGTGTCGCCAGCACTCCCGGAAGCAACAACAGCGGCCAAACCTGGTTGGCGAGCAGGGAGATGCCGCAATACGCGAGGCTGAGGCCGATGTACATGGGATTTCGGGTGTACCTGTACGGGCCGATCGCGACGATCTTGGTGGCCGGTCGGTGGGGAAGAATCGCCGTGCGCTCGCGCAGGAAGGTGAGCAGGGCGGTCCCCGCGATCCCGGCCCCCGCACCGATCATCAGCCACCCAACCAGCGGCATCGGTGCCCCAAATGCGAGGGGCCACGCACGGTTCAACCCCACCCCCGCGAGGTATCCGGCGACGAACAGCAGCGGCGGCGGGAAGCGAACGCCAGGCGATTGTCGCGGCATAGGCCAGTTGTAGCACAGGCACCCCCGCCTGTGTCCCCCAGGGTGTAGCACAGGCACCCCTGCCTGTGTCCCCCGCTACTCCCTGGGGAACGCGCGGTGGATGGAAATGAGGGTACCGCCCTGCTGCCCGTCGGTGGCCTGCATGCTGGACACGGTGCCGTCGGCCCGGTCTACCGACAGTGACCTCAGCACCGGATTGCCCCGCGCCTTGTCTTGAACGGTCCCAAGCTTGCCCAACTCTGCTTGGTAGAACTCGGCAACCTGGGCCAGGCCATCCGGGGTCTGGTACGACACGGAGACCTTGTCCACGCCGTCGTCGTGTAGAGCAACCCGGCTGCCATCGATCTCCGTCGCGCCGGGGTAGACCGCGAGGTCGATGGCCTTGTCGGTCAATCCGCCGCGCGGCGCGGGAACCGAAGCATGGCTCGACTGCGCTGCCGGTGGCGACGGCCCCTTGTCGGAAGTGCAACCCCCGGCACAAACCACCAACCACAAACCACAAACCAAAAACCGACCGTTCACACGCTCCAACCGGGCCGGAAGGTGGGCCGAATCAAGGCGTTGTACTCGGGTGCGCCTTTGACCTCCATGCGCCGGGCATCCCACTCGAGTTCGGGGCCGTCTGCCCAGATGGCGAGGTTGCCGAGGAGCACCGTTTCGGTGAGCGCGCCCGAGTAGTTGGCGATGTCTCCGCGGGCGCGCGGTCCACCCATCGCCGCACGCGCGAACTCGGCCATGTGCCCGGGCGACACCTCGACCTCGATGTCGGGAATCGTGCCGCCGCCGACCAGCTGGTACTTGCCGGCATCGTAATCCTGGAACACGGTCGCCTGCTCGCAGACTACGATCACGCCGTTCCCCGGGTATGCGATGCCCGGTGCGAGGGATGCGGGGGGCTTCTTGCCCCCGTCGTACCAGGTCATCCCCAACTCTGGTCGACCTGGGCGCTCGGGGAACTTGTAGTGGACGATGGCCCACGAGGGGAAGGTCTCCTTGTTGTGCCCGCTCGTCTCCGCGCGCACAGAGAGGGGATCGCGCAGGTCGAGCGCCATGAACGGCATGTTGAAGATGTGGCATCCCATGTCGCCCAAAGAGCCGGTCCCGAAGTCCCAGAAGCCGCGCCAGGCAAACGGGTGGTAGCCGTTGGCGTAGGGGCGCTCTGGCCTTGGCCCCAGCCAGAGGTCAAAGTCAAGCGTCTTGGGCGCTTCGGCAGGCGCGGGGCGCGGGACACCCTGCGGCCACCAGCCAGTGGCGCGGTCGGTCCACAGGTGGATCTCCTTAACGTGCCCAAACGTGCCTTTCGCGATCAGCGCCGCCATCTGGCGCAACTCCGTGGATGCAGTGCTCTGGTTGCCCATCTGGCTAGCCACCCGCTTCTTGCGGGCGAGGTTCTGCAACTGGCGCGCCTCCCATATCGTGCGCGTCAGGGGCTTCTCGCAGTACACATGCAGGCCCTGTTGCATCGCGAGCGCGGACGCGGGCGCGTGGTGGTGGTCCGGCGTGCTGATGACCACCGCGTCGAGCTCGCCCCGCATCGCGCGGTACATCGTGCGGTAGTCGTCGAACGAAGCGGCCCGCGGGTGCTGCATCATCGCTTTGGTGCGGTTTTGAACGTCGACGTCGCACAGCGCCACGATGTCGCCCTGTTCGGCGGCCAACTCCATGCCGCTCCATCCCTTGCCTCCGCATCCGATGATGCCGATGCGAAGTCGATCCGGTTTGGCGACTCGAGGCTGCTTGGCCGCCGCCGATGCAGTGCCCGCAGCAAGCCCGATGGCGGCGGCGGCGGTGCCCTTCAGAATATCGCGTCTCGTAAGGTTAGACATGGCTCTTATTGAGGGTTGAGGGTTGAGGGTTGAGGGTTGAGGGTTGAGGGTTGAGGGT
>CAYJMZ010000045.1:0-5561 GCA_964370995.1 uncultured Fimbriimonadaceae bacterium
GCCCCTCACCCCAACCCCTCTCCCCGCGGGGCCGGGGCGAGGGGCCCGGAGTCCGAATTCCTAGTCGCTGATCCCCGTTTCCCGTTTCCCGATCCCTGATCCCCGATCCCCGATCCCCGATTCCTACCCCGATCTCACGTACCGGAACCGGCCCGACACCACGAACATGTCGTACGCGTTGGCGACATCGGCTTTCGAGCGCATTTCGAACTCGACCTTCTCGCCATCGACCTCGGTGTACTGCAGTTCGAGGCGATCGCCGTGGACGTCCCAACGGCCCTTGGACTGGGCTTTCGTGCCGAGGGACTGGAAGAAGAAGCTCCCGTCCTTGCGCAGTTCAAAGCGCGTGCCCTTGTCGCCCTCGAGCACCCACACGCCGATCATGAGTTCGCCGCCGGAACGCTCGTAGCCGAGGCCCTCGAGGGTCAGGGAAGCGGCGCTTTCCAAGGAGCCGCGCGGCTGGTCGGGCCACGCTTCCGGCCAGGGATCGTTGCTACGGAAGCGTTCCAGCACGAACCCGCTGCCCAGAACGGTGTACCGGCCCCGGTAAGTGCTCTTCTTCGCACCGTCGGCGACGTACTGGAACGAGCCGTTGGTCTTGAACGTCATTTCGGCAGAGACGTCGCCCAGGTTGACCTGGCCCGCGAGGCGGCGCAGCTCCTCGGGGACGTGGAGTCGCCACGCTCCCACGAGCGGCGGAGCGCTGGCTGTGGCGCGGCTGCCGGCGACGGGTGCCACGGTCGGGCCCTGTGCGCCGGCCCATGCGGCGGCGAGAAGGGTGACGAGCACGGGAAGCGCTTTGCGGAACGGCGGAGCGGACGCGGAGTTCATTTCGGACACCTCGGGCGCCCCTTTCAACGGAACGCCTCCATCGGGCAGGTTTCCACAGCGCCCCCGCGGCGAGGTTCGAAAAATTGCGGGGAAATGACGCTAGAGCTGGAGTCCCAGCACGTCGCACAGCCGGGCAAGGTCGTCTTCCGAGTAGAACGGCACCACGATCGTGCCGCCGCGCTCGTCCCCCGTGAGCCGCACCGGGGTCGCCAGGCGCTCGGACAGCCCTTCACGCACCGCGCGCCAGCTCGGATCGATGTCCGAGAGCTCCGCCGACTTCTTGCGCGGCTTGGGAGCGTCCTTTGCTCGAGACGCCTCCTCGGTTTGGCGCACCGACAGCCCCTTGCGCACGATGAGGTCGAACACCGCGAGGCGTTGGGCGTCGTTCTCCAGCTGCAGCAGGGCGCGCGCGTGTCCCTCGCTGAGGGCGCCTGTCGCCAGGGCATCGAGGATCTTGCGGGGCAGTTTCAGCAGGCGAAGGGTGTTGGCGACCGCCGAGCGGGACTTGCCGACGCGATCTGCGACCTGCTCCTGCGTCATGCCGAACTCGGTGGTCAGCGCCCTGTACGCCCCGGCGCATTCCAGCGGAGAGATGTCCTCGCGCTGCACGTTCTCGATGAGCGCGAGCTCGAGCGTGGCCTTGGACCCTGCGGCGCGCACCACGATCGGCACGGTGGCGAGCCCGGCCAGCTTGGCGGCGCGCAACCGCCGTTCTCCCGCGATCAGCTCGTAGCGCCCGTCCGAGAGGGGGCGCACCAGGAGCGGCTGCAGCACCCCGACCTCCCGAATCGAGGCGGCCAACTCCTCGAGGGCGGCCGCATCGAAGTGCGAGCGCGGCTGCCGCGAGTTGGGCGCTATGGAGTCGATCGGCGCCTCGCTGGGAGTTGCGTCGGACTGCTCGCCAATGAGCTGAGACAGACCCTTTCCTAATGCACGGCGCATGCGTTCAACACCTCATCCACAAAAGTTCGATACGCCTGGGCGCCTTTCGATTCGGGAAAGAGCGTCAGGGCGGGTTCGCCAAAGCTGGGGGATTCGCTAAGGCGGACGTTGCGTGGGATCACCACGTCCGCGACCTTATCCCCGAAATACTCCCGCACCTCGTGGGCCACCTGGTAGGTCAGCCGGTTCCGGGGGTCGTGCATCGTCAGCAGCACGCATCCGATCGCGAGGTCCGGGTTGATGCGCCGCTTGACCACATCCACGGTCTTGAGAAGTTGGCTGAGGCCTTCGAGGGCGTAGAACTCGCACTGCACCGGCACCAGGATACGGTCGGCCGCCGAAAGCACGTTGATCGTCAGCAGCCCAAGGCTGGGGGGCGCGTCGAGCACGATCCACGCGTAGCGATCGCGAATGGGGGCCAGCGCGTCGCGAAGGATCAGCTCCTTGCCAACCGCGCCCAGGAGTACCGGCTCGGCGCCAGCGAGGTCGAGCGTGGCAGGGATCGCATCGAGATTCTCGCTCACATGCACCACCGCTTCTTCGGTGCATCCGGCGCGATCCGGGTCCGACACCATGCCGCACAACACCTCGTAGAGGGTGCACTTGAGCGAGGGTTTGTCGATGCCGAGGCCCGTTGTGGCGTTGCCCTGGGGATCTGCGTCCACGAGGAGCGTGCGCTGGCCGCGTGCCGCCAGACCGGCGGCGAGGTTCACCGCGGTTGTGGTTTTTCCGACCCCTCCTTTTTGGTTGACGACCCCCCAGACTGGCACGAGGCTATTATGGCCGTCTCGTGGTTCGTGGTTTGTGGTTTGGTGGTTTGGTGGTTTGTGGTGACGCATGCCATCTACGAAACCGCACTTGCTCGCGAACGACGAACCACAAACCACCAAACCACAAACCACAAACCACGCCTACTGGCCGCGGAGCAGGTTCAGCACGTTTTGCGGCTGCTGGTTCGCCTGGGCGAGCACCGACATGCCGGTCTGCTGGAGGATCTGCAGGCGCGTCATCGAGGTGATCTCTTGGGCGACATCGGCGTCGCGGATCTCGCTTTCGGAGGCGGTCAGGTTCTCTTTGGCGATGTCCAGCGAGCGAAGGTTGGACTCGAGGAAGTTCTTCTGGAACGACCCGAGCTCGCCTCGCAACTTAGCCAACTGCGTGACGGCATCGTCAATGATTCTCATCGCCTCCTGGGCGCCCACGGAGGTTGTGACGTCCACGTCGAACAGCGATTTGCCGCTGACCGCGCCCGTGCCGAGTCGGTTCGCGTACACCACCGGCATGGCGAACTGCACCGATTGGTTGCTGTTCCCGCCGATCTGGAAGCGCACGGCCGAAGCGGTGAGCACGCCCACTTGGGTTGCTGCAACGACTGTGGCGTTCCCGTTCTCGGTAAGCATCAGGCTGTTTCCGTACGTGTCGGTGAGTTTGAGGCCCGACTCGTTTGGCCCGCGGCCTCCCGTGAACGCCACGGTCTGCACCCCCGCGGAAGTCGTCAGGGACACGTCGAACACCGCATCGATGCCGGTGCTGCTGGCGCTGGCCGACGTGTGGATGATCCCGAGCGGATCGAAGAAGCTGATCCCGAACTGAGACCCGAACGTGTTCTGGTTCAGCGAAACCGTGACCGGGCCCGCGCCGCTGAGTTGGGCGGTGACCCCCGTGGTGCCGGACATCTCGTTGATCCTGGATACGACCGTCTGGAGGGTCTCGGTGCCGTTGGTGGTGAACGAGTAGCCGTTGATGACGAACGAGCCGGCGGGACTGACAATGGCGTTGGCGTCCGCAAAGGCCTTGGCAAGGGGCACCGTGGCCCGCGTGCCCTGGGTCACCCGAGCCATGGTGATGGGCCCCGTGACCACGGACTCCCCGTTGAACGTGCCACCGATGTAGATGCTGGAGGCCAGCGCGGGCGCAGTCACGTTGGCGAGCGCCCCCGCGGTGCCGTCGAGCAACTTCTTGTTGCCGAATTGCGTTTGGTTGGCGATCCGGTCGATCGATTGGAGGATGGATCGAATCTGAGTCTGGTTCGCCTGGAGAGTGGCCGCGTCAACGACGGCGGTGTTGGCGGAGTGCACGGCGAGGCCGCGCATGTCTCGGATGAGCCGCTGGACCTCTTCGAGGGCGCCCTCGGCGGTCTTGGACATGTTCACGGCGTCCTGAGAGTTGCGCAGGGCCTGCTCCATGCCCTTGATCTGCGTGCGCATCCCCTCGCTGACGATCAACCCGGCTGGATCGTCGCCAGCGGAGTTGATGCGCAGGCCGGTCGCGAGGCGGCCGACGACGACCTGCATCTCGTTGGAGGTGTTCTGCAGGTGGCGCAGCGCATTCATCGCCGCGATGTTCGTGTTGATTCTCAGACTCAAATTGATCTCCAGCGCAATGCCGATTTACCCGGTTCCTGCGATTCGGCAAATCTCTGTGTGGAATCTTCGGCGATTTGTGGAACAACCTTTAGCCTGGGTCGGTTTGGTGGTTTGTGGTTTGGTGGTTTGGTGGTTTGTCGTTCGGACGGGATGGTCCAAAGGCGGTGACGTTGGGATGGTTCCCCTCCGAATCCCAACCACCAAACCACCAAACCACAAACCACAAACCACGAACGGCGCCCCCGCTTGCTTGCGGAGGCGCCGTTGTTGCCGAGGGTTCTTAGTAGGCGAAGCGGTTGCTGCTTGTGCCGAACTCCCGGATCACGTATTCGCCGCGCTCACGAACCAGGCGGAGGTAGTGGTACACGCGCTGGCTTCGGCCCCAGGGGTCGATGTAGTCGTGGCGCGCCATCACGGTCGCTTCGTCCCGGTTGGTCCGAACGTCGAGGATCTCGTAGTTTCGGGTCCGCGACGACTGGCTCGCATCGAGGAACATGTCGTAGAAGTCTTCGACGTCCATCGAGTAGGCGAATTGGCCCTCGAGGGCGATCGACACGCTACCGCGAGAGGGGATCAGGCGATCCATCGCGCGCCGGTCCGGCCGTTCGAACGTGCTGACCAGATCTTCCAGCGCGTAATCGAGGTCGCTCGACCGGTTGCCGTTTCCGTAGCCGTTGCGGTAGCCGTTGCCGTAGCTGTAGTCGTTGGATCGCGACCAGTTGTAGTACGTGCCCACGAACGTGCACGGGCGCGACTGGATGATGGTGATCCGGTTGATCACGAGGTAGCCCGGGAGCTGCGGGTAGTAGTACCACGGCGAGATCACGCACTGGTTGTAGGTGGGCGTGAACGCGTAGTAGGGATACGAGAAGTAGTCGTCGCACCATCGCGAGTCGTACTGCACGTAGCCCACGCGGTAGTTGGTCACGCGCCGTACGTTGTCCTCGCGCCGCACCTGGAACTGCAGGGAGCCGGAGCGCACGTCGAGGATCGTGCTGGAGCCCACGCGGAACGCTTGGGGGTCCGCGTCGCGCACGGACTTGTTGTTCACTGTGCCGTACTGCACGCGGCCGCTGCGCGAGCCGTCGCGGCGCCCGAGCAGTGAGTCGTCGCCGCGCTGCGAGCGACCGACGTCCTGCGAATCGCCGCGTTGGGTTCGTTCGACCCGTCCGAGTGGTGGGCCGCCTTGCTGGCCGTTCCGCTGGTCGTTGCCGACTTGTACGGGTGGCTTGGGGTCCCCGCCGCGCGCGGGAGGTGCCCCTCGTTCTTGGTCATCGCCGCGGACGGGCGGTTTGCCGCGCTCCTTGCCGAGCACGTCCTGCCGGGGAGGCGGATCGTTCCGCACGGGAGGCGGTTGCCTGGGCGGGTCGCTCTTTACGGGGGGCGGTTGCCGGGGTGGATCGCTCTTCACCGGAGGGGGGC
>CAYJMZ010000045.1:5571-12930 GCA_964370995.1 uncultured Fimbriimonadaceae bacterium
GGGCCGGGCGGGGCCGCCCTTCCCGGGGGGGGGGGCCGGGGGGGCCCCCCCCCCCCCGGGCGGGGGGCTTTTCGGGGGCGGGGATCCACCCTTGACGTCGCCACCCTGATTGCCCTTTCCCTTGCCCTTTTCAAGCAGGCCACCTTGAGCCAGCGCCGATCCGGCGATCAACGCCACACAGCCGACCGAAACCAATATACGCAGCAACTTCATTGTTATGCCTCGCGGGAGTTGTTCCTATTATAAGGGACGTTCCCTAGAGTTGTGGGTTACAGGTTTTTGGGACAGGGCGTGTAGGATGGGGCGATGACGCTGAAGGAATCCCCCACCGTGCTCGTGGTGGGTGGGTCGGGAATGCTTGGCTCGGACGTGGTCGCCGAGGGGAGGCGGCGCGGCTGGAGGGTGCACTCGCCCGGGCGCGCCGAACTCGATCTGTGCGACCCCGGGTCCGTCGCGCAGGTCGCCGCGGGCGTGTGGGACGCCGATGCGTGCGTGAACTGCGCGGCCTACACCGCCGTGGATCTGGCAGAAGAGGAGCCCGATCGCGCGGTGGAGCTTAACGCCCTCGGCCCGAGCTACCTCGCGCGGGCGTGCGCCATGCGCGGCATTCCCCTGCTCCACGTGGGCACGGACTTCGTGTTCGACGGAACCGCCAGGACCCCCTACGGCGAGGACGATGTGCCCTCTCCCCTGGGAACCTACGGTCGGTCGAAGTGGGCGGGCGAGGAGGCGGTGCTGGCCGGCGGTCCACACTGGGTCGTGCGCACGTCGTGGCTGTTCGGCCCGAACGGGCGGTGTTTTCCGGAGGCCATTGTTCGTGCTTGGCTGGCCGGGAAGCCACTGCGCGTGGTGGCGGACCAGATCGGCACACCCACCTCCACGATGGAGTTGGGCCGCGCGCTGATGGAGTTCCTGACCCTCGACCCGGTGCCTGGCATCTACCACGCGGCGGGTCCCGATGTCGTCTCCTGGCACGCGTTTGCCGTGTTGTGCGTCGAAACGTATGCGCGCGTGGTGCAGGGCCGAATCGTCGAACCGGAAATCGCGGCGATTGCCACCTCCGAGTGGCCCACTCCGGCGCCTCGCCCGGCGTACTCCGCCCTGGGGACCAACAAGTTCGGGGCGTTGGGAATCCGGCCGATGGCACGCCTGGGGGACGCTCTTGAGGCGTATTGGAGCGCCCTTGGCGAACTCACCATCGCTTAGGCGCTCCATACTGGGAACTGAAAGCAGTTTCGTCGCGTTGTGGGGAGTGGAACCACAGAACTCGCCGACCGCGCCATATCCGTGGCGCAGGGGGCGCGACAACAAGGGAGGAATTCAACACCAATGTTTGCACCGCTTATTGCTACGCTCGCCATGCTGGCCCCCGTGCAGGGCTCTGGAACCGCCTGTCCCGTTATGGGCGGCCCGGCGAAGGCCGGTGGCCCCGCCGTGGAGTACGCCGGCTCGACGTACACGTTTTGTTGCCCGATGTGCGACGGCAAGTTCGCGAAGGACCCCGCGATGGCGCTGAAGAGCGACGACGTCAAGGGCAAGACCGTCGGTGTGTTCCTGTTCGACCCCGTGTCTGGCAAGCGAATCGAGGCAAAGGACTCTAAGGGCTCGACCGAGTTCAACGGCCTTCGCTACCACTTCGCGTCGGTCGCCAACAAGGCCAAGTTCGACAAGGACAAGAAGAAGTACGGCACGATCCCAGCGAAGGAGTCCCTGTCGTGTCCCGTTTCCGGCGAGGCTGTCGACACGTACTCGAAGACAAGCGGCTATGCGGACAGCAATGGAGTGCGCTACTACTTCTGCTGCGGGGACTGTGCGGCTCCGTTTGCGAAAGATAGTGCTAAGTACACTAAGTCTGCAGCCAAGAATGTGAAGTCACCGGTCACGCACGCCGTCAAGGCGAACTAGCGCCGTCCGAAACACGTAGTGCAAGGGGACGGGCATGGGTCCGTCCCCTTTCAGTTTGGCACCATGAAAATGCGATCCGTACTCCTCTGGTTGGCGTTCGGCGCGGTGCTGTTGGCGCCGGGTGTGGCTCAGGCGCGCCCCGAGTTCTTCGCCCTGTTCGTCCAGCACTACCGCCTTGAGCCCTACGCCCCCAACGCCGTCGCCGCGTGCAGAAACTGCCACACGACGCCTCCGCGATGGAACCTCTTCGGGCTAGAGGTCAAGGCGGAACTCTATCGTGTGGGTGGTCTACTGTTGACCGAGGCGATGCTGGAGGCGGTCGAGGGTGGCGACGCGGATCAGGATGGATGGCTCAACGGGGATGAGATTCGTGCCGGCAGCCTGCCTGGCGACGCGGAGAGCCACCCCGAGGGACACCCTGGAGATCCCGCCAAGCCGCTTCTGGGGACGACGGGCCCCATTGGCGCTGCGCCCCCCAAAGCGCCGCCGCCCGCCCCCGTGTCTGAGCCGGCCGTGCCTCCTCATTCGTTCCACCCCGCGATCGTGCACTTCCCGGTTGCACTCTTCATGTTCGGTGCGCTGCTTGACGTTGTTGGCTTCCGACGTGATTGGAAGGGGACCCGGGACACTGCGCGCCTCAACCTCCTCGCGGGCGCCATTGCGACCTCCCTCGCCGTGCCGACGGGCCTTGCTGCACTCCTTCGCCTTGGCTTTCCCCTCGATCGCGTCGCGGTTCACCTGATCTTTGCGCTCGGCGCAGTCGCGCTGATGGCTGGTGTGGCACTGTGGCGTCGCCGGCAAACCCCCGTGTCCGCCGCCTACTGGGCCCTGCTGGCCGCCGCCAGCATCGCGGTGACGTTGGCAGGTCACTTCGGCTCGGCTCTGGTGTTTGGCTAGCTCTGCCTACTCGACGACTGCCCCGAACTTGCGGGTGCGGCTGGCGTAGGCTGCGAGTGCCGCCTCGAGGTCTGCCCGGCCGAACTCGGGCCAGGGTTTATCGGTAACGTACAGTTCGGCGTAGGCGGCTTGCCATAGAAGGAAGTTGCTGGTGCGCATCTCGCCGGCGGTGCGGATGATGAGGTCGGGTTCGGGGTGGTCGGGGTTGTAGAGGCGCGAGGAGATGGCATCCTCGTCGACCTCGTCCTCGGGCACTCCGTCGTGCAGCAGCGAGCGCACGGCGTCCACGATCTCGGCGCGGCCGCCGTAGTTCACCGCGAGGGTGAAGGTGATGCCGGTGTTGTGCCGGGTGGTCTCGACCCCGTCGCGCAGGGCGGCTTGCAGGCCCTGTGGCAGTTCGTGGACACGGCCGGACACGCACACCCGCACCCCGTTCTGGTGCATCATGCGAAGCTCGTCCCGGGCCGCGCGCTCGATGAGCATCATCAGCCCCGAAACCTCCTCCTCCGGCCGTCGCCAATTCTCCGCGGAGAACGCGTACACCGTGAGGTAGCGGATGCCCAACTCCTTGGCGTCCAGCAGCACCCCGCGTAGTGCCTTGTACCCCTCGCGGTGCCCCAAGAGCCGCCCCAACCCGCGCCCCCGAGCCCAACGGCCATTGCCGTCCATGATCACTCCGACGTGACTTGGGAGGGGAGTGTTGAGTGTTGAGTGTTGAGTGTTCAGGGGTTTGCCGCCATTCAGTGTTCAGCGTTCAGTGTTGAGTGTTGAGTGTTCAGTGTTGATGACGTAGTCCAAAACCTCTTCCTTCGCGCATGTTTCTGCGTGCCTGCGTCGGTAGTTGATCAGGGAGTTCAATTGCCGAGTGGCGTCGTTCAGCTGCTCCGAGATGCCAGAGTTTGGGTCCTGAAGGAGGCCCCGTTGCTGGGCGCGCCGAAACCACAGCGCTGCTTCCCGCGCGGACGCCCTGGCAATCACGAAGTGGTGCAGAGCCTCGCCGTCCCCGTATCGGCCATCCCCTTCCACGAGATTCGCACCCACGCTGTCGATCGCACGCGTGAGCTGTTTGCCGACTGTATCGCGAGGAAACTGCGGCCACTTGACAACGCTGGCCCAAATCACCTCTGAACAGCGCTCAAAGGCCTCAAAGACTGGTGTTTCCTCAATAGGTATGTGCTTTGCCATCGCCGGCATCCTCAACACTCAGCACTCAACGCTCAACACTCTCCTTAGACTTCCAGCAGTTCTTCTTCCTTCTGCTTCTGGAGGGTGTGGGCTTGTGCGATGTGCCTGTCGGTGAGTTCCTGCACCTTCTTCTCGTTGGAGCTGAGCTGGTCTTCGGAGAGCTCCTTCTCCTTCTCGAGGCCTTTAAGGTGTTCGATCACGTCGCGGCGCACGTTGCGGATCGCGATGCACGCGGCCTCGGTGCGGGAGTTGACCTGCTTGACCATCTCCTTGCGGCGCTCCTCGGTCATCGTGGGAAAGTTGAGGCGGATATTGATGCCGTCGTTGCTGGGGTTGATGCCCAGATCGCTCTTTAGGATCGCGCGCTCGATGCTCGCCAGCGACGACTTGTCGTAGGGCGTGATCATGAGCTGCCTCGGCTCGGGGATGCTGATGTTGGCGATCTGGTTCATCGGGGTCTCGGTGCCGTAGTACTCCACGTGCACCCGATCGAGGACCGCGGGGTTGGCGCGGCCCGTGCGGTAGGACGCGAAGTCGTGGAGCATCGCCTCCAGGGCTTGTTTCATCCTGTGGTCGCCGTCTTTGAGCATCTGGTCTGCGGTCATTATTCGCCTCCTACGAGAGTGCCAACCGGCTCTCCCCGAACTGCCCGAACCATGGATCCGGGGGTGCTGAAATCCAACACGATGATGGGCAACCGGTGCTCGCGGCACATGGTGAACGCGGTTTGGTCCATCACCGCGAGGCGACGTTGGATCGCCTCGGAGAACTGGAGCGTGTCGAAGCGCACGGCGTCGGCGTGCCTCTTGGGATCCTTGTCGTAGATTCCATCGACCTTGGTGACTTTGACGAGGCAGCACGCCTCGATCTCCAGCGCGCGGAGCACGGCGGCGGTGTCCGTGGTGAAGTACGGGTTGCCGGTGCCGGCGGCGAACACCACGACGCGGCCCTTCTCGATGTGGCGTATGGCGCGCCGACGGATGAAGTGCTCCGCGACCTGGCTCACCTCGATCGCCGAGAGCACGCGCGTCGGAACGCCCGCCTTCTCGATCGCGGATTGGAGCGCCAAGGCGTTGATGAGCGTGCCGAGCATGCCCATTTGATCGGCCACGGTGCGGTCGATGCCGCCCTCGGCCGAGAACGCGTCGCCCCGGATGAAGTTGCCTCCACCCACGACGACCGCCACTTCGACGCCCTGCTTGTGCACTGCGGCGATCTCGCCGGCGATGTAGGCGAGGGTCTCGGCGTCGAGGCCCGCCCCCAAGCCGCCAGCGAGCGCCTCACCGCTGAGCTTGATGAGCACGCGCTTGAACGGACGGCGCTCGACCATGGAGAGTTAGGACCCTCCGCCGACGCACAGGTAGTGGAAGCCTTTCACGGCAAGCGATCCGCCGCCTGCCTTGGCCTCCTCCTGGAGGTACTGAGCCACGGACTTGGTGGTGTCCGCATAGAACGGCTGCTCGAGCAACACGACCTGCTTGAGGTACTCCTTGTTGATCCGGCCCATGGCGATGTTCTTCGCGATGTTCTCGGGCTTCCCCTCGTTCAGCGCGCGTTGGACCTCGATCTCCATCTCGCTGTCGATCTTCGACTGCGGAACCTCGTCCTTGCCGATGAACAGCGGCGGGTTGGATACGGTCTGCACCGCGACCTTGAAGCCTGCCTGCATCGCGGTCGAGGCGTCGCCGTCGAGTTCGACCGCCGCGCCCTTGGTGCGGTCGTGGTGCACGTAGATCGCGACGGGATCGTCGCTCGTGATGCGTAGGGCCTTGGCCACAACGATGTTCTCGCGGATCTTGCCGATGGCCTGCTCCACGATGTCGCGCACGGTTGTGCCGCCTGTCGACACCGCGTAGGGGTCCGCGCCCGGATCGTTGTCGCGGAACATCTCGGCGAGTTGCTGGGCGATTGCGATAAACGTGTCGTTCTTGGCGACGAAGTCCGTCTCGCTCTCAAGCACCACACCGCCGACCGTCTTGCCGTCGGGGCTGGTGGCGAAGGCGACCACGCCGGCGGCGGTGGAGCGGTCTGCCCGCTTGGCCGCGGCGGCTTTGCCCTTCTCCCGAAGGAGGGCTTTGGCCCTGTCGAAGTCGCCGCCTGCCTCGGTGAGCGCCGCCTTGCACTCCATCATCGGAGCGTCGGTCTCGTTCCGCAGTTTCATGACGTCGGATGCGCTGAATGCCATCAGTCCTGGACCTCCCCGGCGGTCTCGGCAACCGCCTCGGCCGGGGCCTCGACGGGCGCCTCAACGGGTGCCTCGACGGGCGCCTCAACGGGGGTCGGGGCGGTAACCGGCGCCGGGGCGGGCGTTGCCACGGCCAAGACCTCCTCCTCGACGGAGAACGCTCGGAGCAGCTCCTCGTCCACGGCGCCGTACGCGTCGGCGCCGTCCTCGGCGATTTCGCCCTCTTCGGTCAGCGTGCCCTCGGTGATCGCCTCGTCCACGGGGCGAGCCTCGAGAATCGCCTCGGCCATTTTGCTTGTCACCAGCCGGATCGCCCGGATCGCGTCGTCGTTGCCGGGGATCACGTACTCGGCCACGTCGGGATCGCAGTTGGTGTCCACGATCGCCACGATCGGGATTTTCATCTTGCGCGCCTCGGCGACGGCGATGGCCTCCTTGTTGAGGTCTACCACGAACATCACGCTGGGCATGCCCGGCATGTCGCGGATGCCTTCGAGGAACCGGTTGAGCTTCTCGCGCTCCTCGCGCCGCTTGAGCATCTCCTTCTTGGGCAGACGGTCGAAGTAGCCGTCCGTCTCCATGCGGTCGAGCTCTTTCAGGCGGCCGATGCGCTGCTGGATCGTCTTCCAGTTCGTCAGCGTCCCGCCGAGCCAGCGCTCGCACACGAAGAACTGGCCCGAGCGCTGCGCGGCTTCCTTGATGGCGGCCTGCGCCTGCTTCTTGGTTCCCACGAACAGCACGGTGCCCCCACCTTCGGCGACCGACCTCACATAGGTCAGGGCATCTTCAAAAAGCTTGATCGTCTGATGAAGGTCGACGATGTAAATGCCGTTGCGGGCGCCGTAGATGTAGCGCTTCATTTTGGGATTCCAGCGCCGGGTCTGGTGACCGAAGTGAACGCCGGATTCCAGCAGCTCTTTCATGCTGAGCTGTGCCATAGGTTGCCTCCAGGTTTGCCTCCGAGCCCGCTTGAATTTGCGCCGCAACCCCGATTTCTCGGGGACCTGGCCGCGCTGCGAGGCCCGTGTGTGCTCGTATCGAACGCAATTATACCCCCGCGCCTTCCTCGTAGCACAGGCTCCCAGCCTGTGTCCCTGTTCGGACGATCACAGGCTGGGAGCCTGTGCTACATGACGATCACAGGCTGGGAGCCTGTGCTACATGACGATCACAGGCTGGGAGCCTGT
>CAYJMZ010000045.1:13030-13953 GCA_964370995.1 uncultured Fimbriimonadaceae bacterium
GCTACATTCGGCGTTCTCTCCCTAGGGGGCGCCGGCGCGGTCCAGGGCGAGCCAAACGTCGGCGAGGTGGCGCATGTGCGTGAGGTGCGCCTGAGCGTCCTCGCCACCGTAGCCCCACAGGTACAGGTGCCCGGCGTCGGCACGGGTTTGGAGGGGAAAGCGGTCGTCCAGCGTTGCCGCCAGGGTGCCGGGCTCCACGGGCCCCACCGCCAGGCCGCACGCCATGGCCAGAGCCGTCGCGCACGCCGCGGAGTTCGCGTAGGTTTCGGTGGGCACTTGCGAGTGGGTGAAGCAGAGCGTGCGCTCCCCGCGGGCGGCGGACTGGGCGAAGGGAACCCACCGGCGGATCTGCTCGGCGTCCGCGCGCTTCGAACCGTCCGGGTCGTGGCTCGCGTACATCGAGTCGCACAGCACGATGCGCGAGATGCGTGCGAGATGCTTAGGGTCCCGAACGATCTCTCGCACCGCCCCGTAACCCGCGCTGAAGCTGGAAATGTTCACGGCGTTGGCGCGGTAGGACGGGTCCCGGTTCCCGCGCACCCACGTTTCGGCAAGGGCGATCCAGCGGGCGAAACGCGCCTTGTCGAGGAAGGGCTTCTCGTACACGCTGGAGCCCTGGCCGTTGTTGAACACGATCAGCGGGTTGGCGATGCCGCGGGCGACATGCTCGTCGATCGCGAACCAAGTGGCCCCGTGGAAGTGCATCGTGAGCGCCTTCTGCAGCGGACCCTCCGGCACGAACAGCTGGAACCCCACGTCGCCATCTTGAATGGTCTGGGTCCGCGTCGAGGCATCCCATCCCGGGCCGATGTCGCGGTGCGGCATGGGGGGCGGGAGAGGGGGGGAGGGGGAAGTGGTTTGTAGTTTTTAGTTTTTTGTTTTTATTTCGGAAGGGGGCGCCCCGGTGGTGTTGGAAAACGGAC
>CAYJMZ010000046.1:0-2939 GCA_964370995.1 uncultured Fimbriimonadaceae bacterium
GCGCACTCTCAAACCGGACGCGGGCGGTTCGAAGTGCGTCCACCAATCTCCACCATCGTGCAAGTGTCGAGTGTTGAGTGCTGAGTGTTCAGCGGGGACGATCGCGGCTACGAAGGGTCGCATGCCCACTTGAACATTTGTGTGGTTTGACGGACACTTACCCTTGTGGTGCGCTTTCTTGCGGTTCTCGCGATGATTGGCGTCGTAGTGACGGCCTTTGCCGACGGCTGTTACTTCGCCCCGCGTTTTGAGGAGGTGGCGTCCGGGATTCCCTCCCAGCGGGCTGTTCTGAAGTTCGATGGCAAGGAGGAGGTGCTGCTGATCGAGTCCGACTTGAGCGGCCCGGTCGGCTCTTACGGCTGGGTCGTACCGTTGCCTGCAAGGCCTTCGTACGTGAAGTCGGTGAACCCGGCCTATGTGGGCCGCAGCTTCGAGCGGGTGCAACCGCCGATCCGGGGGGAGAAGCCCGAGAAGCTGCCCGCCAAGACCGTGGTGGTGCTGCTGATCGCCTTCACGGCTTTGAGCTCGGCTTGGCGGTACCGGAGGCGCAGCAGGCAGACTCGCCCGTTCCTGCTCCTGCTGGAGGTCGCGATCGTCGCCGGGCTCGGGTCGTGGTTCTTGAGGCCCGCTTACGGCGAAATGGCGGACGCCGCCAAAGCCGCCAGTCCTTCAGCCGAGGGCGGGGAGAGCGGCGGAATGCAAGTGGAGTCTCTGGGTACGGTCGGGGCCTACGAAGTTTCGGTCGTGTCGGGCGAGGACGTGGGCGCAATTCGGCTCTGGCTCACGGGCCACGGCTTCAGCATCCCTCCCCAGGCCGTGCCCGTGATGGAGGCGTACTCGAAAGAGAAGTGGGTGTTCCTGGCCGCCGAAGTGCGCAAGGATTGGGCCGGCACGGGACCGCCGCATCCGCTGAAGGCCGTGTTTCCAACAAGCGAGGCCGTGTATCCGATGCGGTTGACCGGCATTCAGACGGGACCCCTGCGCCTTGAGCTGCTCATCGTTTCGGACCGCATGGCGAGCGTCAAGGGCATGGACGTCTGGCAGAGCGACGGGCGTGACCTCCTTGTGCCGGTTGAGCTGAGCAAGGAGGACACGGAGCTCTACGAGGGTTGGTCCTCGGGCCTTTTCCGCATGTCGAAGGGGCAGTGGTGGACCTACCTGCGCGGAGAGTTTCAGCCCAGCCAGATGCACGAGGACTTCCGGATCGAATGGCTGCCCGCGAAGGTGTACCAGCGGGAGGTTTGGCAGCAGGAGGCAGCCACTCAACAGGCCGTGAAGGTGGGTTTGGACTGGGTCCCTTGGCTCGCGACCTTCCTTGGTCTGGTGCTCACCTTGATGCCCAAGCCATGGGAGCGCGCGTTCTTTATTGCCCTGGCGCTCACCGTGTT
Source organism: uncultured Fimbriimonadaceae bacterium (assembly GCA_964370995.1). Lineage (GTDB taxonomy): Bacteria > Armatimonadota > Fimbriimonadia > Fimbriimonadales > Fimbriimonadaceae > JAMLGR01. Next base: position 1,389 of record CAYJMZ010000046.1, read on the forward strand.
GGGCGGCGTCACCTCAGGGGGAACGTGGTACGCGGGGGTCGAGAAGGTGCAGGCGGTCGAAAGCAGGATTGAGGATTGAGGATTGAGGATTCTAGGATTGATTCGGATGGAGGGGAACGCTGCTTCAGCCCTCTTAATCCTTAATGGAGAACTCTCACCGTTACCGGGTCACTTTTGAATGTTTGAACATCTCGGGCATTCAGCGTTTGCGGGTCAGTGCCAGCGGCTGAGTGAAGGCCCAACTGAACGCACTGGCCAGCTCCTTTCAGCCCTCCTGAAGGCCCAGCCAGGGGGTCTGTCTGCCTGGTGTGGGTGCGTCGGCTGTGACCCGGTGACGCTGACACCCGCTGACCAGGTAACGCTGACATCTGCCCCCTTAATCCTCAATCCTCTCCCTAAAACAGAATCACCGAGCGGATGACGTTGCCCGTTTCCATCTCGTGGAACGCGTCCTCCACATCTTCGAGGGCAATGGTGCGGGTGACCATCGCGTCGAGCTCCAACTGGCCTTTGAGATACAGATCTGCGAGCATGGGGAAGTCGTGCGAGGGGAGGGCGTCCCCGCAGTGGCACACGTGCAGCGCGGCCTTGTTCCAGTAGACCCCCACAGAGACGTCGCCGAGGTTGAGGTTGAGCGCGTCGTCCTGGGCGGGGAAGCCGATGGTGGTGGCGGTGCCGCCGTACGCGAGCATCTTGACGCACTGCTCGGTGCACGCGGGGATGCCCGTGGCCTCGAAGGCGAACTCCACGCCGCCATCCCAGCCGTCGTCGGTGAGCTTGCGAACTTCGGCGACGGGGTCGCACTTGGACGCGTCCACCACGTGGGTCGCGCCGAAATCCTTGGCCCATTGGAGTTTCACGGGGTTCACATCGACGCCGATGATCTGCCGGGCGTGCCGAAGTTTCGCGCCCTGGATCACGCTGAGGCCCACACCGCCGCAGCCGACGACCGCCACACGCGCGCCAGCGAACACCGGGGTGGTGTTCATCGCCGCGCCCACGCCGGTGATCACGCCGCACGCGAGCAGGCACGCCTTGTCGAGGGGCATCTCCGCGGGCATTTTGATGGCGGCCTTGGCGTGTACGACGGTGTGCGTGGCGAACGTGCCGCAGCGCAGCACCTGCGAGCACACGGCGCCATCGCCCTTGCGCTTGATGCGGGGCTGGGGCCGGAGGGCGGCGTAGCAGTGGCGGGGATCGCCTCGTAGGCACGCGGGGCACTTTTCGCACGGCGCCCGGTACGCGAGCACCACGGGATCGCCCGGTTGCAGGCCCGTGACACCGTCGCCGGGCTTCTCGATGTAGCCGGCCCCCTCGTGGCCCAGAACGATGGGGAAGGCCATGCCGCTCCCCTTGAGGTTCTTGACCGTCAGGTCCGTGTGGCACACGCCGCTTGCGACCAGCCGCACGAGCACCTCGCCCGGGCCTGGGTCGTCCACCACGATCCCACGAACCACGGCGGGTTCGCCGGGGGCCTCCAACATCGATGCGCGTCCTTCGGTTGCCATGACTCCTATCGTATTCGATGCGGCCGCCCACGTTCTCCAGATC
>CAYJMZ010000046.1:2949-13905 GCA_964370995.1 uncultured Fimbriimonadaceae bacterium
GCCGATGTTTGGAGGGAACGAAACCTTCCCATGAGTGCTGCCCCCATCCCCGCCCAACCGTCGTCGACCGTGCCGTCCACCGCCCTCGCGTGGACCGGTGAACGCATGGTGCCCAACGCGTCCGACATTGCCACAGAGCTGTTCCACTGGCAGCGCTACCTCTACTTCCGCCCGTGGTACGAGGGCGCCAACGTCGTGGATGCGGCTAGCGGCGAGGGTTATGGGGCGAACTACGCCTCCGCGCTTGCGCAAAGCGTGATGGGGGTCGACATCAGCGGCGAGGCCGTGCGGCACGCCACCGCGCGCTATCCGCACGCCCGGTTTGTGGTGGGCGACGTGTGCACGCACGACTACTCGGACGCCGACCTGGTGCTCAGCTTTGAGACCATCGAGCACCTTCCAGAGCCCGAGGCGTTCCTGAAGGCGCTCGCAACTTGCCCGGGACGAATCGTGATCTCCACGCCCCATCGGGATGCCCACTCCCCCGGCAACACGCTCGCGGACAAGCCGCACAACCCGTTCCACACGATCGAGTGGACCCCCTCTGAGTTCGCCGAGTTGATCCACACCCACTTCCCCGATCGGCAGGTGCGTTTTCTGTCTCAGGAGGGTCGCTGGCCCGGGCTTATCCGCGAGGGCTTAGATCATAGTGTGATGTACACTATAGCTGTGATCGGGAACGGCGATTTGCCTTCGTGGCCCCGGCTTGGACTCGTCATCCCCACGCTTTCGAACTCCGGAGCGGTGAACGACGCGGTGATGGGCATCACCCGGACCTACCCCGGCGAGATCGAGTTTGCGGTGGTCGCCAACGGGTGCGATTCCGAGCAACTCGGGCGTCTTCGCGAGTTGCAGGAGTCGCTGCCGCACGTGGTGCACCTTGTCGAGCTTGAGCGCAACGAGGGATTCGCAGGCGGCTGCAACGCGGGTTTGGAGTTCCTGTGGCAAGAGGGCTGGTTTGACTACTTCGGGGTCGTCAACGACGACGTTTTGCCCGCGACCGACTGCCTGTGCGAACTCGTGCAAGCGATGCGGGAACTGGAGGCGCTCGGCCACCGGCCGGGGCTGATCGGGCCGGTGAGCAACGTGGTCCACGGGCCGCAGCTGGTGGACATCGGGTCGTTTGCGAACTACGCCGAGATGGTCGATCGCGCCGACGCGTACCACCGCGAGCACGCCCAGAGCGCCACACCTAGCGACCAAGTCCGCGGCCTGCTACTGCTTATGCACCCCGAGTGTTTCAACGCCGTGGGTGGATTCGATACCCGCTTTGGCCTTGGCAACCTGGAGGACGACGACCTCAACATGCGCTCGAAGCTCGCGGGCTTCACGTCGTGGATCGCCGACGGGGCTTTCCTGTACCACGAGGGGTCCAGCACCTTCCGGAAGTTGGAGATTGATTACACGGCGACGATCCACCGTAATGTCGACCTGTTGTTGGACAAGTGGGGTGTGGACTCGCTCGCAGCCTTCTGGGCGATCGACACGAAGCCTGAGGGGCTCGAGTTACTGGCTCCGCTGCACGCGCGTCTTCCCGAACCCAGCGGATTCACGATGAACTTGAACGGCGAATCCATCGACCTCGTGCGGCAGGCAAGCGATCTCGAGTTCGCCGCCTACGTGATGTCGCACCTTCGCGGCAAGCCCCGCGACACCCGCGCCAAGGTCATCGCGCTGCTGAAGAGCCTGTAGCTACTCGTGCGTGGGGCCTGTGGAGGGTTCCGGCCCACGCATCTCGATCTGCTCGACGCCGCCCCGTGAGACCAGCACGCCGCATGGCCCGCCGTCGGGGCTCTCGCCCAGTTCGACCACCGACCCGTCCATGCGCAGGATCGGGTGATAGAACGGAGCGACCTTCTCGGCGTCGCCCGTGAGGTAGTGGCCGATGAGCGCGCGTCGGAACCGATCGGTGGTCGTGTTGGGATAACTCCCGTGGATCAGGAGGCCGTGAAACACGAGCACGTCCCCCGGCGCCATCAGCACGGGAACGGGGGCCATTCCGGACGGCACGGGAACGGTCACGTCGGTGAAGCTCTGCGTGGTATCGGCGTGCTGGGGGCACAGCAGCGGCAACTTGTGCGAGCCGGGGACGACCTGTAAACACCCATTGGCCTCGTCGCACGGGTCAAGGGCCATCCACGCCGCGATGCACGTGCCCGGCTGCGCGCGAAGGTAAGTCTGGTCCTGATGCAGCGCCTGCCCGCGCGCGCCGGGAGGCTTGAAGTACAGCATGGTCTGGACCGCGTACGGCGGGGCTCCCGTGGCGGCCTCGATGACGCGGGCGAGGCGCGGGTCGAGGACCCACGCGCGGCTCTTCGGGTCCCATCGGTGCATGTGGATCATGCGGGGGTACGCGCGAAGAGGGTCGTTGGAATCGGCGCCGACGCCGTCGAAGTCCCCGGGCCAGGAGCCGCTGTGACGAAGATCCATGAAGTGGTCGATGAACTGTTGTGCCTCGGGGGCGGAGAACAACCCCCTGCACACGAAGTAGCCGTCCCCCTCGAAGGCGGTCTTCATCGCGTGCTCGCCAAGCGCTGCCAACGGTTCCATGAAGGGTGGACGCTACGACCCCTCCAAAAGGCGCTGGGCTTGTCCCAAATCCAGTCCAAATAGCCCCGACCCCATGCCTCGACAGCTGAACCTGCCGAGGCATGAGGGGGTGCTGAAGAAGGCCGACGCACCCGTGCCACCCCCGTGTCGGGGGTGCGCCAGTTTCGAGAGTTCTCACCTAGCGCACCCCCAAGATGAGGGTGGCACGGGATCGGAAACGTCCGTGGCGCGAGAACATAGGGTGCAAGCCCATTCTTCAGCACCCTGCTATGGCATGATAGGTCGGAATGAAGGCTTGCAGGTGGGGGGAATGACGCTCACCACGTACGAGGATGCACTGGCGTTGGTGCGGGGTTTTGAACTCGCCCCCGCGGTTGTGGAAACCGTCCCAAGGAGCGCGGCTTTGGGAAGGGTGCTCGCCCGCCCGTTGGAGGCGCACGAGCGCTACCCGCTGTTCGACAACTCGGCGGTCGACGGGTACGCGGTCGGCTGCGCCCAGGATTCCGTGGCGGGCGCCGCGCTGCGGGTCGTCGGCGCCTCTCAAGCTGGGGCGCCGCGCACGGCCGCTTTGGCTCGCGGTGAGTGCGTCCGCGTGCTGACCGGGGCGATGGTTCCCGACGGGACATTCGGAATCGCGATGCAAGAAGACGTGTCGCTAGGGAACGGCGCGGCGACGCTTGGGCTCCCGGTCAAAGCGGGCAGGCACATTCGACGCGCGGGCGACGACTTCTTCGAGGGCGCCGTTCTGCTCGACGCGGGGAGCGTGCTGGGTGCGGGCGCCGCCGCCTTGCTTGCGTGCCAGGGCGTCGCGGAAGTGGGGGTCTGGGGGCGGCCGAACGCCGCGGTGCTCGTGACCGGGGACGAGCTCGTGGACCCGGACGGACCCCTGCCCCGAGGTGGGGTGCGCGAATCGAACGGGCCGATGCTCGCCGCCCTGCTGAGGGGCGATGGATGCGGCGAGATCGAGGTCCTCCGCGTTCCCGATTCGCTCGAGGCGACCGTGGCTGCGATGGCGCGGGCAGTGGGGACGGCGGACCTCGTTGTGTGCGCGGGAGGCGCGTCGGTTGGGGACAGGGACTTCGTGCCCGAGGCGGTCCGACGCCTGGGTGAGATTGTGTTCCACGGCGTGTCGATTCGGCCTGGAAAGCCCGTTCTTTGGGGCCATGTTGGGCAAACCGGCGTGTTTGCGCTGCCCGGCAACCCCGCCAGCGCGTTTGTGACCTATGCGCTGTTCGTCCGCGAGGCCGTGCGTCGCCTGGCGGGGTGGAGCGAGCCGAGACCGCGGTGGGTGTCACTTCCGTTTTGGAGCGCCCATGAAGCGGTCGCGCGCGACGACTTCGTGCGGGTCCGGTTCCGGTCGTCGCAACTCGACGAGGGCACGGAGTGCGTGGGAGAACAGGGCTCCTTCGGGGTGTGCAGTCTCGCCCGGGCCGACGCCCTGGTCAGGGTGCCCTCGGGGACGCGCCACACACCGGGTGAGCCGCGGCCCACGCTAATCTTGCTCGGTACTTAGTGAGCGTGTGGCAGCCGCCCTCGGCGTGCCGATAATCCCCATAGCGGGCTCGAGATTGCGGGCGGAGGCGATGTGAGGATTTTGAAATCAAGGGTGCTGCTGTGTGTCGCGCTCGGCTCTCTTGGGGCCGTGGCGGCGGATGGACAAGCCCAGAATCAGGATCTGACCCAACTCAGCCTTGACGAGTTGATGCGCATCGAAGTGGTTTCCGCGTCAAAGCGGACGCAGAGCCTCCAGGACGTCGCGGGATCGGTGTTTGTTGTCACCGCTGAAGACATCCGCCGCGTCGGGGCGCGCTCTGTCCCGGAGGCGCTCCGAGTCGTTCCCGGAGTGCAGGTTGGGCGCATCAACGGCTCGACTTGGAGCGTCTCCATCCGCGGATTCGGCAGTCGCTTCTCGAACAAGCTGCTTGTTCTCATCGATGGCCGAAGCATCTATACGCCCCTGTTTTCGGGCGTTCATTGGGACGCTGTGGACCTTCCGATGGACACCATCGACCGCATCGAGGTCGTTCGCGGGCCGGGTGGCGCCGTGTGGGGGGCCAACGCGGTCAACGGCGTGATCAACATCGTGACCAAGCCCGCATCGGAAACGCAGGGCGACACGGCTACCGTTGGGGGCGGGTCGCACGAGCGGGCGCTAGCCAAGGTGCAGCACGGCGGGGCGTTCGACCATGGGTTTTGGCGTGTCAACGTCGGCGGGCACGATTTTGGACCAACCCTAACCCCCTCGGGCGGGTCGGGGCAAGACTCCGCCTCGAGCCGCAATCTCGGGTTCGCCCTTGAATGGAATCCGACCGTTCGCGACGCGTACCAATTCAATGCGGGCCTCTTCCAGGAGACGACGACCCAGGTCTTGAGCACTCCGCTTCTCGGACCACCCTATGTGCTCGACACCCTTCACACGTGGGACGCCCAGCACAGCTTTGCGCGCGGCGCTTGGCAGCGCGACTCGGGCTCCGCCGGGAAGACGTCGGTCCAGTTGTCCATAGACGGGTATGGCCGAGACACACCGGAAATCAGAGAATCGCGTTCGACCTGGGATCTGGAAGTGCGCCACGAGCGGATGGGCGCCAAGACCACGACTCTGTTTGGGGCCGGCTATCGAACGACGCTCCAAGACACCGTAGCCGGGCATTCCGTGTCCGTCGATCCCGCGTCGGAGCGCCACTCCCTGCTCAACGTGTTTTGGTCCAGCGAGTCGATCATCGCTCCGAACACGCGTCTGACCCTCGGGGCGAAACTGGAGCACTCCGAGCATTCGGGCTGGAAACTCGAACCGAACATCCGCATTCTCAAGAGCCTCACGGAAACCAACGCCGTGTGGGCGGCGGTTAGCCACAGCGTGCGCAACCCGAGCGAGATCGACGCGCACGGGTATATCGAGTACTCAGCGTCCCCGGGCCCGGGTGGGTTGCCCGTTCTGGCGACCCTGAACGGCACCGACGCCTTCCGATCGGAAGAACTGACGGCCTACGAGGCTGGCTGGCGTTCCAAGATCGGGCCGGCAACCACGGTGGACCTCTCGGCCTACTACAACGCGTACGACAGGCTGCGCACGTTCGAGCCCCAAGCGGCGTACTTCGATCCGAACCCCGTGCCGCATTGGGTCCAGCCGTACGTGTTCGGAAACCTGCTCCACGGGTACACGACCGGGGCGGAGTTGGTCGTGCGGCACCAGCCCCGCAAGGACTGGGGGTTGATGTTCGGCTACACGTTCGAAAACCAGCGCCTGACCCTCTACCCAGCCAGCGCGGATCCGTTTGGCGCGGGCGACGGCGACGGGCGGGAGCGGGGGAACCTCCACCAGTTCTCCATGCGCTCGACGATGGACTTGCACGGCGGGATTGAACTCGACACCGCGGTTTACTACACGGGCCACTTTGCAAGTGTGACCGGCGTCTCGCCCCACACCCGGTTGGACGTCCGTCTCGGGTGGAAGCCGAACGACAACGTGACCGTCAGCCTCTCCGTGCGTGACCTGTTAGTGCCACGGACCCAGGAAACCGCCGAGACGTTCTTGCTCCGCTCAAACGCTGTGCCTCGAAGGTTCCTTGCCCAGGTGAGCTGGCGCTTCTGACCATGGTTAGGCTCGCCCGCTTGGATTGGCTTCGGCAGTTCCCCCGCGCTTGCGTGGTGGGGTTACTGTGCCTGGCCACCTCGGGCGCGGGGACTCAGCAGGCACGCGAGTACGCGGTCAAGGCTGCCTTTGTGTACAACCTCTTGCTCTACGTGAACTGGCCGGAGGCTTCGTTCGCAAGCCCAGCCGCCCCGATCGTTGTCGGAGTGGTGGGCAAGGACCCCTTCGGCGCCGACCTCAATGTGGCCTTCAACGGCAAGAGGGTGAACGGTCGCGGCGTCTTGCTGAAACGATTCGCCTCGCGGCCACCGGATGGCACCTGCAACCTTCTGTTCTTCGCGGGGCCCGACGGGATCAAGAAACTTGGACGGCCGTCGTCCGCACCGGTTCTGACGGTGGGAGAGTGCCCGGGATTTGCGGAATCGGGCGGCATGGTGCAAATGAAGGTCGTTGGCGGTAAGACGAGCCTGGTTGTGAACCTGACCACCATGCGGGGCGCCGGGCTCGACGTGAGTTCGCGCCTGCTCAAAGTGGTCACGATCGTTGGAGGAACCAACTGATGCTGAAGCGCCTGCTTCAGGACCGCCCGCTTGGAGTCAAGGTCACCATGATTACCGCCATCGCGTGTGCGGTCGCAATGGTGATCGGCGGCATCGGCTTCATCGCGATCGACCTGACGTCCTTCAGGGCAAGGATGTCCCACGACCTGGAGACCCAGGCCGGCCTGGTTGGGACGAACTTGTCGGGGGCAATCACGTTCGGGGACGTCCCGGCCATGCGGGAGACCCTCGCGATCCTGCAGGCTCGCCCAGAGATCGTCATGGCCGCCGTGTACGACGCGCAGGGCGATCTGCTGGCCAGTTATGTCTCGGATGGGGCGCCTGAGACTCCCGCGGCGCACATCACCCGCAAACGCGGTCTTCAGGCAGACCGACAGTCCCTTGAATGCACCCAAGACATCGTCGCTTCCGGAAACAACCAGGGCGCGATCGTGCTGAAATCGAGCTTGGCGCCCTGGTTTGCGCGCCTTCGCGGGCATGCGATCGTTTCAATCGTGCTGCTTGCGATTGGAATGGGGGTTGTGATGCTGCTGTCCAAGCGGTTGCAGCTGGTCATCACCGAGCCGATCCGGCAATTGGCGGAGGCTGCGGAGTCGATCACGAACGACCGCGTGTACGGCCTGCGCGTGCCAAGCCCGGGCAACGACGAGTTTGGGCGGCTTGTCGAGTCGTTCAACGCCATGCTGACCGAAATCGAGCGATCTCAGGACGCGCTGACGTCCGCGAACGAGGAGCTTGAGCAACGAGTGGAATCCAGGACCTCCGAATTGACCCAGGAGGTTCTCGAGCGCCGGCGGGCCGAAGCGGCGCTGCGGACGAGCGAGGACCGCTATCGGGCATTCGTCCAGCAGAGTTCCGAGGCCATTTGGCGACTTGAGTTCCGCGAGCCCATCGACCTTGGGGTTACCGAGTCCCAGATGATCCAACGCTGTTTTGATTCGGCATTCCTGGCCGAGTGCAACGATGCGATGGCGCAGCTTTACGGTCTCAAGCGTGCGGAGGACCTGATCGGCGTGCCTCTGGGCCAGCTCATGGATCCCCAGGACAACGCCAACATCGACATGCTTCTCGCGTTCCTGCGCGGCGGGTATCGGCTGGTGGACGCGGAGTCCCACGAGGCCACCGGCGCGGACCACGAACGATGGTTCCTGAACAACATGGTGGGAATTTGCGAGGATGGCCAACTGTTGCGCCTTTGGGGCACCCAGCGGGACATCACCGAGCGCAAGAGGGTCGAGTCTGCGCTGGAGGATGCGAACGCGGAGTTGGAGATCGCGGTTGATCAGGCCCGGTCCCTCGCGGATTCGGCAGACACGGCCAACCGTGCGAAGTCCGAGTTTCTCGCCAACATGAGCCACGAGATCCGCACGCCCATGAACGGGGTTCTGGGCATGACGGGTCTTCTCATGGAGACCCCCCTGTCGCCCGAACAGGCCGAGTTGGCGGAGACGATCCGGGGGAGTGCTCAGGCGTTGATGGCGATCATCAGCGACATCCTGGACTTCTCCAAGGTTGAGGCGGGAAAGATGACCGTCGAAAACACTGAGTTCGATCTGCGGGAAACGATCGAGGATGTGATGGAGCTGATGGCACCCGTCGCCCAAGAGCGCGGCATCGAGTTCGTGAACGCCCTTCCCATCCCATTCCCGAGCCGTCTTGCCGGCGACCCGACGCGGATCCGGCAGATCTTGAACAACCTGGTGGGCAACGCCCTCAAATTCACCGCCGCGGGGCACGTGGTAGTCGGACTGGAGTCCGTGGAAGAGACGCCGGACAGTTTTCGGTTCCGACTTTGGGTCAAAGACTCTGGAATCGGCATTCCCGAGGACAGGCAGCACGCGATCTTTGCCAGCTTCACCCAGGCGGATGGGAGCACGACGCGCAAGTTTGGCGGGACGGGCTTGGGACTTGCGATCAGCCAACAACTGGCCAGCCTCATGGGCGGGTCGATCTCGGTCGAGAGCGAACCCTGGGTCGGTTCGACGTTCTCGGTCCATCTGCAGCTCCCGCGTGTCGACGACGGGGTTGCACCCGCGCCGCCTTCGTACTCAGGGGCGTGTGCGCTTTGGATCAACGGTTCTGCCACGCAGTCGGCGTGGGCGTCGCTTTTCAAGGCGCTCGGGTTCGACGTACTGGACGCCGAAGGGCCCGAGACGGTCGCCGCGCTCGCTGCCTCGGAGAACAAGCACCGGCTGTTGGTGATTGACTCGAGCGTGGTGTCCGGCGATTCAAACCTCTTGACCCCGTATCACGATGCCCTGATTCGAGGCGGCGTCAGGATTCTCGGGGTGACGGTGCCTGGAATGCGCACGCGAGTTGCCTTAGCCCTTGCCGAGTATCCGGCGGGCACTGTGGCCAATCCTCCGCGATTGAGGGCCGTGTTGGAAAGCTTGACGGCGCTCTTTGCCGACGGGCCCGAGCGGCGGGGCACGATGGCCGACTCGGTCGTCACGGGACACGTGTTGAACACCGGAACGCTGCAGATGCTTCGAGATGAGGATCCGGACCTTGCGGCAGAGTTGGTCGAGGCGTTCTTCGAGTCGGCGGAAGACGTGCTGTCACGAGTTCGAGACGCCATCGAGGCAGGCGACGCCCATGGGGTGACGACCGCTCTCGAAACGCTCCAGAGCGGCGCGCAAACTGTGGGTGCCGAGCGGTTGGCGTCGGTGTGCGGAGGGCTTTGCAGCGCGCCCCTCCGTGAACACGTGCTCGACAAGTTGGAGTCCGAGATTGGCGCAGTGTTCTTGCTGATGCGCCCAAGCAAAGCCGCGTAACAGGTTTGAAGCATCGCCGGCGAAACGCTCCCGTGTTGACGCACGTCTCTCATCTCGGATGCTCGCCAGGCGGGTAACGGGAGAGTGCATGAAGAAGTGGTGCAAATGGGCAGCAGCCCTCGTGCTTGTGTTGGGAGTGGCCGCCTCGGCGATTGCCGCGGACTTCACCCAGAGCGACCTTGAGAAGATCGTTCGCGAGCTGGAGTCGGTGTTGCCGGCTGACAAGGAGTTGGAGTACCCGATCAAATGCTCCGTGGTCGACAAGAAGGACGTGAACGCGTACGCGACCGCCACCAAGGAAGGCGACAAGTACCGGGCGACCATGGTGGTGTACACGGGCCTCGTGGACTTCGCCAAAGGCGATCTCAAGATGATCCGCGCCGTCGTGGCCCACGAGGTGAGCCACCTGTCGCGCGGGCACATTACCGGGGCGTCGCCTGCCGCGCGCGACCTGTCCAACCTCTGGACGCGCCAGCAGGAGTTCGACGCCGACATTACCGGTGCCAGCGCCCTTCAGCGGCTCGGCTACTCGAAGGACGACATGGTGCAGATGCTGCTGATGCTCGACGGGCTCAACGAGCGCAAGGGCAGCTGGTGGGAGCACCTCAGCGCCGATCACGCGGACCCCAAAGCGCGGGCCGCCGAGATTTCGAGCAACCCGACCGTGCTGCGGTCCCTGATGTCGTTCGACGCGGGTCTTGCGTTCATGGAGAATCGCAAATGGGCGGTTGCCGCGCGCTTTTTCGACGAGGCGTACGCTCGCGAGCCGAAGCTGGTCGAAGCGCTGGTCAACCGGGCGCAGTGCGACCTGATGCGCTACTACGAACTGCTGCCCTTTGCAGTGCGCGAGGAGTGGCTGCGCCCCGACTTCGGATCCATGCTGACGCGAACCCCATTGGGACCACGCGGCGATGGGGTGTCTGACGAGGACCGCGCTCGCTACGTCGCGGCGGTCGCGCGCATCACCGACGCCGTTGACAAGTCCGGCCTGCCTCGGGCGAAAGAGCTGCTCGCGATCGCTCAGGTGCTGGAGCCCGATGCCAAGAAGGACATCGTGCAGAAGGGCATCGACGCCTTCAAGGCCTTGCTGGCCGAGGCGTCGAGCGATCCCGAGCGGCTGCGTTTCGCCAACAACATGGCGGTGGGGTTCGACCGGATTGGAGAGCTCAACGCCGGCTACGACGCCATGATCGGCGCTCAGCGCAAGACGAACTCGTTCAACTTCCCGCTGGCGGAAAACCTGGGCCGCCTCAACGTCGCGAGCCGCTCGAAAGAGGACGAGCAGTTGGCGATGAACGTGACCTACACGTGGTTGAAATACTCCCAATCGCTGGCCCCCAACTTCGAGATGGTGAAGAAGCACTACCTCGCCTCGTGCGAGAAGCTCAGCTTGAAGCCCGTGGAGATCGAGGTTCGCCCCGTGATGTTCGCCAAGGCGGTGGCGATGTACATCGGCTCGAACGAGTACGTCGCCATCATG
>CAYJMZ010000047.1:0-13667 GCA_964370995.1 uncultured Fimbriimonadaceae bacterium
CGCACAGCCCCGGTGCGTGCCCGAAGCCGAGTCCATCCGCATCCGACGGGCACTCCAGCGCGCGATGACCGAAGACGTCGGCATCGTCCGATCGAACCAGGGACTCCAGGACGCGAGCCGCATCGTGGGTGGCCTGCTCAGGGAGTGGGACGCCGCCGTGGACGCCCCCTTCTCGACCCACCCCCTGGAGACCCACAACCTGCTCCTGACCGGCAAGTACGTCGTTGACGCCGCACTCGCGCGCCGCGACAACGAGGGGCTGCACAACAACCGGGACCTCAACGGAGCGGCTCCGAGTAACGGGGAAGTCCCGGCATCGCTGGCAGCGCCGAAGCCCACGTCGGAGGCGTGAGGCGCACCGTGCACTTGCCGTCGGCCTCGGCAACCCCCTTGAGGGTCGTAAACCCGAGGGCCTCGTCGAAGCGCAGATCCTTGACGTTCCCACCGGGCGACACCGCGAGCGGATAGGCCGACGCGAGGATCAGTTGCACGCGCTGTCCGGCCTCGGCATGCCACGCGAGCACCACGACGTTACCATCAAGCTCGGTCGTCACGCCAACCTCGCCGAACACGCGCACGTCGCTCTGCAGCAGCCGCACGTACTCGGTGGCGGCCGCCCCAGCGCCCGTGCGGAGGAACAGGTCGCTGCGCAGGGCGTCCAGCGGCTCGATGAGGGGCGTGCGGGTGTCCGGGCCACCCAACACGCGGCGGCGCCAGATCGGCAGCCCGCGTTCGGCCGCCAACCCCGCCTCGAACATCGCGGCATCCAATCGGCGGGCGGCCTCGGGGCAGATGGCGCCGCTGACCGCCGCAAGCGCGCCCGCCCGCCGTGCGAGCACCGGGTCGGGGCACCAGAGGCGCCAGGTGTACCAGTCGCGCCGCCACGCCAGCGACGTCAGCAGCGCGTTGCCCACGCTCGACGCACGCTCCGCCGTGTCGCGCGCCTGCATCAACAGTGCGTGCGCGGCCACGAGGTCCATCCCCTCCCCGCCAGCCGCGAACGGCAACCGCTGGTTGGTGTAAGGCTCAACTTCGTATCGCGCGTCGCTGAGGAACGCGCCGAGCACGTCTTCGCCCGCCTGGCGCGCGAGGCTGTCCCGCGTGCCGCACAGATTCTGCAGGGCGATCTCCACGACGCTGGGAAGGTCGATTGGCGACACCGTTCCGATCGCATCCGAAGCTCGGCCCCCCACACCCACACCGCGCCCCGTCGGCACACGCCTGACGGGCATGCGCACGACCAATGCCGACTCTTCGCCAATCACCAAGGGGCCTTCCTCATCGGCCCCGATACGCCGCGTCTTCGACTGCAACTTGAGCGGGTAGCCCCCGAGCGGCGCCAGGGTGATCGGCGTGGGCACCAGCGCTCCCGGCCGATCGAACGTCCACACCGCGGTGACCGCCGTGGGCTCCTCGGTGACGCGCACGTCGAGCAGGCGCGGCGCCGGGGCCGTCCACACCGCGGCCTCGGCGACGACCCGCTTCACCAGCCGCCCCAGCTCGGCCGCGGTGTTCGTGGAATACCCGCGAACGCCAAAGGGCGCAACCACGCGGACCCAGCCTTGGTAGAGCGAGTCCGTGCGCAACGTCCAGTCGCCGCTGCGCCCCGTCAGGGTCACAGCCGCCGGCGGGCCAAGAAACGCAAGCACCACCGGCGGCTGCGCGTTGCGGAACGACAGCATCAGCCACGACACCTTCGGGGTCGGCACACCCGGACCCACGCTGCCCTCGGCCCACGATAGGTACGGCGCCGCGGTGCTTGCGGTGTGCAGCCCCACCCCCGTGCCGAAGTACAGGGCGAAACCCGGTTCGAAGAGGTCGAAGCGCACCTTCGAGGGCGAGCGGCCCACCCCGGAAAGGCCCACGACCTGCTGGTACTCCGAAGTGGCCAGCGGTCGCCACCACGTCGAGGCGGTCTCGAACCGAAACCCATCCGCTAGGGGACTCTTGATCTGAAAACCTTCGCGCGTGACCTCAAACGAGGGCACGGCGACCTTCTCGGTGTATCCAAAGCGTCCGAACGCCTGACTCCACCCCAGGTGGGCGCCCAGGGCAAGTGCCGCGCAAAGAAGCGGGTGCCGGAGATTCATGGCGCGCCCTACTCGAATGAGGCTCCGAGAAGTTGGATGCCCAACCGGTTGGTGCGCTTGGACCACACCAGCCCGATCTCTCGGAAGCCGATCCGGTAGCCGATGGACGCGTAGTAGTCGAGGAATTGATCGCCGAAGTATTGATCGAACGTGTACGAGTAGCGCAGACGCCAAAGGTCGCTCATGCGGTACCCGATATCCGCCTGGAGGCTGGTCCGTGCGATGTCGAGGCTTCGGTTGGCCCCGAACGACAGGGTGGTCCGACCGCCGAAGTACGACCCTTGGATGGAAAGCTGGTGGCGTCCCGCGAGGCTGCTGTTGATCCCATCTTGCGAGAATCGGTACGAACCTGAGAGCGACGCCGCCCCGGACAGCCGCTTGCTGACGGTGGCGCTGCCATAAAGCGTGAGCCCCTCCTCCACGTTGCGTCCGGTGAGGTGGGCCACAGACAACTCGGCATTGAGCTCGGTGGACCGGTCGAGGTGCTGCGGCAGCAGCTGCGTGCGAATGCGCGCCCCGACCCCCGACTGTGTGTGCGTGAGCCCGAGGGTGCGGGTGGAGGACTGCTGGGCGGTCAATCCGTAGTACAGCCGCAGGGGCAGCCCGGAGATTGCCGTGGGGTCCTTCTCGGCGACCATCACGTACTGCTGGGTGTTGAACTCCGGCGCCCGCAGCGTGCTGGTGGCGTTCGCGTTGATGCCCACGTGGTAGCCGGTGAACTGCCGGTTGATGTTGGCGGAGCCGAACACGCTGCGATGCGAGGGGAACTCGAGTTGGGCGAACGCCTGCGTGTCGTCGTCGATGCGCAGGAACTGGCGCGCGCCGATGCCCCAATCGCTCCGGCCCAGGCCGCTGAACGTGAGTCCGCCGTCCATCTCGTCGCCCCGGTTCCAGTTCAACTCGTAGTCGAGGAACGCGCCCCCGCTGGTGGACAACCCGCGTCCGTAGCGCTCGCCCATGCGGAAGCGCAACAGGCTCGTCTCGCCTGGCTTCAGCGACAGGTAGTGCGGGTAGTTGATGCCCAACTGGTTGTCGTTGACGTTGACGATCTGGTCCGTGATCAGGGGGGTCTGGCCGTACACGCTCACTTGGAAAAGCGGCAGGCTCATCATGCGCACGCCGCCCATCATGATGTCGGCCTTGTGGAACTGGATCTCTTTGCGCGGAAACGCCACGGCCTTCTTTGCGGCGATGATGGTGGCGGATTGCGCGAGGTCCTTGAACGCGAACGCATTGGCCGGAAGCGTCTCCCCGGGCACCATGGGCACCACTCCCGCGGAGGTCACCGTCACGGGCCCCAGACGCAGTTCCGCAGGGCCCTCCTCGAAGCGGAACCAAGGGGCGCTTCCCACAAGCACGAGGCTCTTCACCGGCACGGTGGCGACGCCGTACCCCTTGCGGGTGTTGAGCTTCATCGTGAGCTCTTCAAACTCTTGCTCGATCTTCCCGAATTTGAGCCGGGCCTTGCGCGCGCGCACTTCGTAGCCCGGCACGTCCACCTGCACGTCCTGCGCGATGATTTCGATGTCTCGGTAGCGGACGGAAACGCGTTCATCGGGGTCCGCGGCGCCGATGACCTTGAGGTCCATGCTGTACACGAGGTGGCGGGGGGCAACGACCTCGATGTACTCCTGGGCGGTCGAGAGTTGCGACCGATCGCTCAGGAACTCCATCTGCAGCGTCGAGCTGGCGTCGCTGAACGCCAGGGTCCGCGCGTGGATCGTCGCGGTTCCGGGGAGACCGCCCGCGACAAGGATCGCCCGGGCGACGCCGTTGACGGTTTGCACCACGTTCTCGCGGAAAGTGCCAAGGTCCGTCGTGAACACGACCTGGGTGCCGTCGGGCACGGACCGGCTGTCACGGCCGCGCACGTCCGCCGAGATCGTGATGGTGGATCGGCCGTCGGCGACCGAAACCGCGGGGTAGGACACGAGGCGGATGGAAGCGGTATCGGCAAGAGCGAGGGCCGCGACCATCGCAGCAAACAAGAGAATGCTCGTCCTAAGCCATCGCATCATGCGTCCATCCCACCCGGACAGCCGGTGGAAAACAGAGAAGGGCCGTCCCCTTGCGGAGGCCGGCCCTTCGAGCGGTCACTAGCGGACCACGTTGATTGGTACGAACCTGCGAACACGCTCGCCGTTGGCGGTCTCCGCAAGGATCTCGACGCGGTAGGCGCCCGGGGCCACCGCCACATTGGCGTTGTCCCGAAGAGCCCACGTCACGGTGTTCACACCGACTCGGTCCGCGCGGCCTCGGCTGACGGTGAAGATCTCCTTGCCGCTGCCGGCGAGGATCCGCACCGACGTGGTCGCGTCGGTCGAGAGCGTGTAGTTGATCGTGAATGGGGCATTGCCGTCGCGGCCCGGTCGGGCGACGACCACGTTGCCGATCACCGCGCGGCCCGGGGCGCCAGGATCAGCCTGGACCTTGAACACGCGGACTCCCGGCGCGTTCATCGTGAACGTGTAGCCCGACGCCTGCCGCATGTCGCGGCTGGCACCGGTCGCCACATCCTCGATGCGGAAGCGCATGTCGCGCGGCGTGGTGGCCACGTTCGGCCACGTCACGGTCACGAGCCCCGCTTCCTTGACGTCCACCAGCACCTTCCACTCCTGGCGGCCGGTCTTGTCGTTCAGGGCCTGGGCAAGCCGCATCGGATGGCCGTCGATCATCGATTCGATCGACACGCCCACCTTCTGGGTCGGACCCATCGGAGGCTCCATGACGCGCAGGGTGCGCGCGGCGGCGGCGGACTTGGCCAGGCCGACATAGTTCATGTCGTCGAGGCTGTGGGGGCTGTGCGTCACGATCTGGAGGCGCCACTGGTTGTTCGTCTGCACCCACGTGTCGCCCGTCGAGCGGGACGAACCCGGCAGGAACTCGGCAAACACCGGGGGCCAGTTGAGCGTGAGATCCTGGACAGTGCTCACGTACGCCCAGTAGCCGCGGTTCGGCTCAAGGTACACGTCGTTGCCGTTGATGTATTTGTAGCTCTGCGTGGTGGCGTCCCAGTACGCCAGGGCCCCATTGATGAAGCCTTGCGCGACCAGTTCAGCCCACGTGAACGCCTGCGTGGGGTTCGCACCGGACACACCCACGATCTGCCCGAGCGGGAACGCGTAGTTGTACGGGTTGCCGATCAGGTTCCAGCCCGACTTGAGCTGCTTGAGCGGCGCGCCCGTGGGCGCGTCCGGAGGAGTCGTGGGGTTCCCGGCCAGCGAAACGACGCCCTGGTCGACATCCGTGAGAATCCAGTAGCCGTTCGAGCGCGATGCGGACGCCGCAACGAGGTAGCCGTTCTGGATCGGATCAAACGAGAACGCCTGGAAGTCCGTCGGGCTCGTCATCTGCAGGATCGTATCCCACTCGGAGTCGAGGAACACGAAGGGGGTCGTCACAAGGTTCGCACCCGCCAACAGCCGCAGACGCGGCGTCGCGGAAACGATGATCTGACTGTTGACCGTCTTCGCCGGGCCAGGAATCGGTGAGACCACCGCCGCATAGGAGAGCACGCCAAACGTGTCGCCGTCGGCGATCACCCGGAACTCCGCAAAGCCCGCTTCGCGCGGCAATATGACGGGAATGACCTTCTGCACGGTCTCGCCAGGCACCAGCGCCAAGCCCGTGGGCAGGGTCAGACGAACCTTCACGTCGTTCAGAGGAACTTCGCGATCGATCGTCGAGAAGCCGCGGGTGTTGTCCACCCACACGCGCACGGTGAACTCGTTGGGCGTCAGACCGTTGACCCCGGTAGGATCGGTGGCGAGCAACTGGGGCCCGTCTACGACCACGGAGTACGGCTTCGCGTAGTTGGAGGAGCCCCAGGTGCTATGCACGTACTGCACGATCGTGCGCGAGCCACCCGGATTCACGGACTGCTCGGCATACTTCTGAATGTACGCGGTTTCGTGCGTGAACAGCGTGTCGGGCAGCAAGAGGTCGGGAAACGTCGGATTGGCGGCCCCGTCAACGTCCATCAGACCGCCTCCGGGGAACCAGTGCTGGCCGAGGTCCAGTTCGGCCACGTCGGTGGTCTCACTCTGCCCAGTCAAATCAAGAGTCGCCGGGGTGGCGCCGTTGTCGATGCGCATGCCCTGCGCGCTGGTTTGGCCGAAATCGAAGTTCAGCCACTGCGGGAAACCGGCGGGGTCGATGTTCCGCGTGAAGCGGCGGTCGGTCGTCGGAGGCTTGATGCCGGGAACCACGACATAACCAAGTTTCGACTGTAGGCCAAAAGTTGGCAAGATCGTGTGCGACTGCTGAGCGCCGGTGGCATCGGGCTCGTTCGACAGCATCGCGATCCAGTGGCCAGTCCACAGCCCGATCCCGTGCGTAGCGGCGAGGTCGGTGTTCGTGAGCGTCCACTGGATGCGCGCGGCATCGCCAATGATGTCCACCTGCATGCGGATGTGCACGCTGCCGTTCGTAGACTCGGTGATCATGTAGTGGTCGCTCTCGCCGATGAATGCGAGGCTCATCCCGTTAGCGCCGTACAGCGTGCGCGCGCCGTCCAGGACAGTGGTCGCATACCCAAAGCTCCCCATCGGTTCGAACGGCATGCCCATCGTCAAGATCATGTTGTCGTCGAACGAGGTTTGCGCCGAGCCTTCGGACCCGTAGTAGAACCCGTAACGTCCGACATGGTTGGCCGTCAGCGGCCCAGGGCCGTAACACGGCCCGACGAAGTTCTGGAATGTCCCACCGTAGGTCGACGTGCCGGACACCCCCACCGAGCAACCGAACAGTTGCGTCTGGATCGGATAGACGATGTAGTCGTCGCTGCGGGGGTCGGGGTTGAAGGGATTGAAGCACTCATACCAACCGACCTGGGCGAGCACCCCACTGGCGCCAATACCCAAGAGGGAGGCGATCCCTGCTGCTTTTCCGAAAGCTGTGTTCATTTCGTTTCCCTATTTCGAGGCGTTTCAATCCAAGTTGTGCGTTCCCGGCGGACAAGGCGCCGAGAACGCGTGTGTCGACCCGAGACTAAGGGGTCTCGGCAGGAGGCGGAGGCGGAGGCGAGGGTCGCGTGAACCGGCGCGGGGCTCCGAAGATGTAGCGGCGGCCGTTGACGTCCCTAACCGGACCCGGGCTGTCGGCAACGTTCTTGGCCCCGATGCGCCACCACATCTCTGTGGAGGACGCAAAGTACTGCGCGGTGTTCACGATCGGGGTGCTCAGAATGCCTGAGTCCGTGCGCGTGAACTGCGCGACCGTCACCGTCTGGCTGGGGGTGAAGTTGGGGTTGGTCGAAAGTTGCACCACATATTCGACGGTTGTCGGGAACGACGGGTTCACGACAGAGTTGAACGAGAACGGAATCGGGAGCGTGACGACCGCGTTCGAACCCGGGGAGACCAGCAAAGGCCGGTCGTAGGGGGTCGCGATGCCCGCGGCCGTGGTCCTCGCCGACACGAAGAAGCAGTCCCCGCCACCCGTGCCGCCGCCACCGCCACCGCCACCGCCGCCGCCGCCGCCGCCCGGGAGGTCGTTGCTGTTGACCTTGTAGACCAGGGCGACCTGGTAGTTGTACGCCCGGCCCGGCGTGACGCCGGCGACCGCCGTCGTGGTGGTCGAGGGATTCGTCGCGTTGGTGCACACCGATCCGCCAACCACGCCGGCGTAATCGCCCCAGGTGACGTCGCGGGCGATCGAGTTGTCAACCGCAGAGGTCACGTTGCCCGGCACCACCATCACGGGCGAGCCCAAAATTTCGCCGCGCCAGATCTGCCACTCGATGCGCTGATCGTTTGCTTTGTGGAACAGGTTCGGCTTCCACGACACCCTCGTGCCGGGGTCGCCCGAAGAATCCGGGAACATGCCCGCTTCCGCGACCACATCCGAGACCGCG
This sequence comes from uncultured Fimbriimonadaceae bacterium, assembly GCA_964370995.1. Taxonomy (GTDB): domain Bacteria; phylum Armatimonadota; class Fimbriimonadia; order Fimbriimonadales; family Fimbriimonadaceae; genus JAMLGR01. The sequence continues at coordinate 7,945 of CAYJMZ010000047.1, forward strand.
CTCGTGCCGCCCGAGTTGCCGCCGCCCAGAAGGACGGCCACGAGGCCGAGGATCAGCATCGTCGTCACGAAGCCCGAGTTGCTCTTGTTGGTGTTTCGCTTGATCACGGTGGCCGAGCCGTCGCGCCCGAAGTCGGGACGGACGTCGTCGACCTTGAAGATCACCCGAACCCGGTCGCCGGGCTGGAGTCCCCTCGAATAGCTCACGAGGCGCACCCACGCCATGTCGGGCTCGACATCGAACACCGTTGCCGTCGCGACCTGCTCACGGCCGCGCAGCACGATGACGGTCTGCCCGTTCTTGAAGCCCGTGCGCGTGCCCTGGTTGATCAACGCGGTGTCGTTGAGGGTGTTGAGGACCGTACCGACCGGCAGAGTCTGCTGCCGAATTTGCGCCACAGCTTGCGACGCGCCATTGCCCAGAGCCTCGTTGATGAGGGACATGTCCGGCACGTCGGACGCGCGGACGGTTGAAGATGCGCTGAGAGCAGCCCCGTTGACCGCAAATCCGGACGCCACATCGATGACCTCAACCCTGAGAATGATGTCGGCCTGCTTGCCGCCGCCCACCTGCACGACACGCCAGTTGACGACTTCACCGGTGACCACCGTCACCGCCTGCACTTCTTGCGCGAGCCGCAACAGGCTGGTCTTGCTCGGCGGTGGCGATCCAACGCCGAGCTGTAGGTGTGCGCGCGCGATGGTCTCGGGCGCCACGACGTTGAACTTGCCCGTCTTGCCAAGTTCCGTCGTCACCGCATCTGCTGCGGCCTGCCCAAGCCCGGTACCGCGCTGCGGACTCGAGTCGACAAACTCCACCACGGCCCAAGCCGGGTTGAGTTGCAACTGTGCATCCGCGCGCGACGCCACGCCCAGTGTGAAAAAAGGAAGTGTGCACGTCAAGAACGTGGCCACTGCTGTGACCCCGCTGACCGCCATCCCTGCAATTGAATTGATGAACCGCCTCACTGTGACGAGTCCTCCTTGTCAGTCCTCTTCGAATTTGGTTGTCCGCCGGTTGCCCGGTCACGACGCTTATCCAGTATGGACGTTTGCAACACCGATTGAAGCCGCTTGCGCGCGAACGAATCTATCTTTGGGATCGTTTTCGACAACAACCCCACATCTCCGCCCACGGTTTGCGACATCCCCCCTCGATCCGCGGGCGCTCCTGGCCCGTCCAAAACGCGTGCAGTATATCACGAAGCTTTACCAGGTGCAATCTAACCCACATCGTCGGAGGCTGCCTCCACCGACTCACGTTGGACGGCATGCTCCGGCGCATTGGTTCGCACGATGCGATCCGCGAGCGCGCACTTCACCCGCGTGGGCAGTTGGACGCCCAGCATTTCGACCGCAGAATTTCGGTCGCCAAGGCGCAATTCCAACCTGCGGAGCTGCTCTTCTGGCCCACAGGTGACCACCCACACGCGTTCGAACAGCCCTTGCAGGCACCCCTCGAAAAGCAGAGGGATCTCCAAGAAGCGAGCGCCGCCCCCCAGGAGCCGATCCAGAATCGCGGGGTGCATGCGGGCGTTTAGGGCACGACGAAATATCGCATTTGCGAGCACGTGTGCCCGGACCGCGGCGCGCGCCACCGGTTGCTCCAGGCCCAGGGAATCGCCGAGCCAGCGCTGGATCGCCGCGCTTTCGAACACCGCGCGCGCCTCTTCGTCGGCAGACGCGACCTCGTGTCCCGCGGCGCGGAGGTAGCCGATCACGGTGGACTTCCCCTCCGCGATCCCTCCGGTCACCGCCACGCGCCGCATGCGGCCCCCCCAATGGCAAAAGGCGGAAGGTGCGCTCGGCACCCTCCGCCCCCGTCTGCGAGCCCACGCGCCCTACGCGTCGTCGCCGCCCTCGGCCGCTGGTTCCTCGGCCGGTGGTTCCTCGACCGGTGGGGCTTCGGCGGCTTCCGGGGTCTCCTCGTCGAGATCGTCCCGCCCGACGAAGCCCTTCAGCATTCCGAGTCGCTCGCCGATCGTCGCCCCGCCCGTCGCGTAACCGCGGCGCCCGATGACCTCGGCGACATCTTCGTCCTCGCGCCCACGACGTCCGCCGCCGGCGCCACCGCGCGCACCGCCGCCGCCGCCGCCGCGCTTTCCAGCACCGCCCTTGCGACCGCCGCGCTTGTCGCGGAATCCCTCGCCCTCGACCTCCGGGCCGCCCATGCCGCCGCCCGTTTCTTCAGGCCGGCCATAGTCGACGCCGCCCAGCGCGCGGATCGAGAGCACCATGCGGCGCTCCTCGGTTCGCAGGTCGATGATCTGCGCCTCGACTTCCTGATTCTCCTCGATCACTTCCTGAGGCTTGCGAATGCGGCGCGAGGACATCTCGCTCACCGGCATAAACGCCTCTGCGCCCTCGGGCAGGCGGATGAACGCGCCGCTCTGCACGATGCGGCCGATCGTGCACGTGAGCTTCTGGCCCACGGTGTAGGCCTGCTTGATGAGGTTCCAAGGGTCCGGCAGCACCTGACGGTGGCCGAGCGAAATCTTGCCTGCGGCCTTGTCGAGCCGAAGGATCATCACCGGAATCTTCTGGCCTTCCTTGAACATCTCGCGCGGGTGGTTGATGCGCATCCAGCTCATTTCGCTGATGTGCAGCAGGCCATCGACGCCGCCGAGGTCCACGAACGCGCCGTAGTCGGTCAACCGGCGGACCACGCCCTCGCGCGTGTCGCCCGGACTCGCGTTCTCGAACAGGTCCTCGCGAGCGACGGCCCTGCGCTCCTCTTCGGCCTCCCGGTTCGAGAGCACGACCTTCTTGCGCTCGCGGTCGATCTCGATGATCTTGAGCTTGAGCGGCTGTCCGACGTACTTCTCGATGTTGCGGAGCCGGCCGCTTCCCACGTGGGTCGCGGGCACGAAGCCACGAACCCCGACGTCCACCACCAGGCCGCCCTTGACGCGGTCCACGACCTGTGCGCAGATGAATTTGCCTTCCTGGAACGTGCGCTCGATCGTGTCCCACGCCTCTTCAAAATCGGCGCGCTTCTTCGAAACGATCGGGTTGCCCTCGCCGCCTTCGGGGCGAAGCACGACGACGTTGATCTTGTCGCCGACCTTGACGTGGTCCACCGCGCTCTCGAGGTTCAGCTCGCTGAGCTCGCCCAGAGGCACGATGCCCTCGGATTTGGTGCCCAGATCGACGAAAACGCGGTCGCGATCCACCTGGATAACGGTGGCCTCGATCCGATCGCCGCGCGAGAGCTTCTTGTAGAGGCCCTCGCCGGAGTCCTGATCCTCGCCCGCCTCCATCGCCTCCATGGCCTGCGCGAACAGATCCACCTCGCCGCGGCTGGCGAGGGGTGCGGGGACCTTCACGACCACGGGAATGGGCGCTTCGACGGCGACCACCACCACACGCTCGGCGACGGGCGCGGGCTCCGGTACCGGGGCCTCTGCGGGCGCCTCGGCAGCCACCACGGGCTCGGGTTCGGGCGCGGGCGCTTCGAATGCGGGCGGTTCTGCGGGCGCCTCAGCAGGCACCACGGGCTCGGGTTCGGGCTCGGGTTCGGGCGCTTCAGGGGGTGCCGCGTCGGCAACCACAGGCTCGGGTTCGGTCGCGGGCGTCTCGGGGGCCGCCTCAGGGATCACATCGTGGGCAGCTTGCGCCGCCTCCTGGGTGTCGGGCGCCTGGTTGGCCATTTCAGGCTCTTTCGGAGTATCCCCGGGATTCTCCGCAGGCGTCAGGTTATCGTCGATCGTCATGTCTAGTAGCACTCAAAGCAAATGAAGTTCGCTCATCGTACCAGATTTGCGGACGGGACGCGATGCCTCGCGCGAACCTGTGGCGAGGGTCGACCGGCGGCCAAGGTGGCTTCGGCGTCTCGCCGATTCCGGTCGGGGCCAGTACACTCTTCGCGATGCGCAACGCCGTCGTGGACGTGGGCTCGAACTCGGTGCTGCTTACGGTGTTCGAGGAGGGGGTGCCCGTGCTCGAAACCACCGCCGTGACCGCACTGGGCGCCGGCACCAAGGAGTCGGGCGTGTTGACCGAGCAGGCGATGGCCGACACCCTCGCCGCATTGCGCCGCGCGTTCGCCATTGCCGGTACGTCGCATGTGCGCGCGTGCGCGACGATGGCGGCTCGCATCGCACGCAACACCCCGGAGTTCCTCGCCCGCTGCGCCGAGCAAGGCACCCCGGTCGAGGTGCTGTCGGGCGACCGAGAGGCCGAACTCGGGTTCCTCGCGGTCGCCCAGGACCCCCTGTTTTCCCGCGAGCCGCGCGTGTCGATCATCGACGTCGGCGGGCACTCCACCGAGATCTCCACGGCAGACCGCGTGGGAGACGAATGGTCGATCCATTTCCGCCGGAGCTTCCCCGTCGGCACGCTCGCCCTGCGCGGCGGCACGCTTTTCCAGGAGCAGCCCGAGACTTCCGCGGTACTCCGGGCGATTGCCGAGGTGGACGAAGAGATCGGCGCGGCGTCCCGACCCGGCACGTGCGGCACGGTGGTCTCGCTCGGCGCGACGGGCACCAACCTCGTGTCGATCCGCGACCGCCTCGAGACTTGGGCGCCCGAGCGCGTGCACGGGGCGACACTGCTGTACGAGGAGGTCAGCCGTGCCGTCGGGTGGCTGTGCGCCATGACCGACGCCGAGCGCGCGGCGGTTCCCGGCATGGAGCCCGGCCGCGAGCGCACGATGCACCTCGGCGCCCTCATCCTCGAGCGGTGCCTGTTCGCGCTGGGTGCCGAGAAGTGCCGGGTCAGCATCCGGGGCTGGCGCTATGCGTTGGCCGTTGAAGAGGTAGCAGGTAGCAGGTAGCAGGTAGCAGGTAGCAGGTAGCAGGTAGCAGGTAGCAGGTTTGAGACGAGGCGATTGGATAAAGGGCCTCAATCCTCAATCCTCAATCCTCAATCCTTTCCGATCCCCGATCCCCGATCCCCGATCCCCAATAAAACAGTTTTCCACATACGCCGTACTTCATTCGTCGTACAATGGACGAACCATGCTCTCGCATCTTTCTGCCAAGGAGCGCCTGGGATACACGGCCATCGCGGCGTTGTTGTTGATGTTCGCGGGCTACGTGGGCGCCAGGCACCTCAAGCAACCTTCTCCCATCGTGATTGCGGGGGCCGGGGGCGCAACGGCCGAGGTTGCGATCGACGTGGCCGGCGCCGTTCGACAGCCCGGGCTGCACCGACTGGCCCAAGGCGCCCGCGTGTCGGACGCGATCCGCGCGGCGGGAGGGGCCACGGAGGCGGCAGATACGGCGCGCCTGAACTTGGCGGCCCCCGTGCAGGATGGATCGCAGCTCGTGGTGCCCTCGCGCAACGACGCGTCCGCACAGGTCGCCTCCGGGTACGCCGGAGGCTCATCCAAGGCCTACGACAACGTGGAGCGACCGTCTGCCACGGCCCGCCCCGCATCGCCATCCACCAGCACTGCGCCCGGCGGCCTGGTGAGCCTCTCGCGCGGCAGTGCCAAAGAACTCGAGTCCGTACCCGGCATCGGCCCCGCGACCAGCGCCCGCATCCTCGAGTACCGCGGCTCGCACGGCGGCTTCCGCTCCGTGGACGAACTGCTCGCGATCAAAGGCATCGGTCCCAAGAAGCTCGAGCAGATGAGGAGGTTCTTGAGCCCGTAGCTGTGCGTCAGCATTCAATCCTAGGATGGAGGGCTCGTTGAGGTTTCGTGTGGGTTGGAGTTCCGTGCCAGGCTCCCGCATAGTGGCGCGGACGTCCACGTCTGCGATAACCCGGCCACCCGTGTTT
>CAYJMZ010000048.1:0-13661 GCA_964370995.1 uncultured Fimbriimonadaceae bacterium
CGGCAAACCGAAACGCACTACGCGCATCGATGAGCCCCTTGAGGTTTCAAAGCGATCCCGCACCGGGCTTCGGCCCCATGCCCAGAAAAAGGTAGACTGTAGTCTGTGAGTACGCCGAATTTCCTGCTGTACGAGTCGGCTCCGGGTCAGACCCGGTTGCTCGTTCGTGTCGAGGACGAGTCGGTTTGGCTTTCCCAAGCTCAGATGGGGGACTTGTTCCAGACCAGCAAGCAGAACATCAGCCTCCACATCCGAAACGTCTTTGAGGAAGGTGAACTGAGCGAAGAGTCAGTTGTCAAGGAATGCTTGACAACTGCGGCGGACGGCAAATCCTACCGAGTCCTCCATTACAACCTCGACGTGATCATCTCGGTTGGCTACCGGGTGAGGTCGCACGTCGGCACGCGGTTCCGAATCTGGGCGACGGTGCGCCTTCGGGATTACGTCATTAAGGGATTTGCGCTCGACGACCAGAGGCTCAAAGAGCAGGCGACGGTCGGACCCAGGGCGTCGCCCTTCGCTATCACCTTGCGGCCCTTCGGGTCTCGTCAGGACGACTCCACCTCCACGCCGAGCGACGGTGCGGCTTTCCAAGTCCCGGTTCCATCGGGCGGACTGGTCGGGCCACGCTACCTACTCGAGCGTCAGGCGAAGGATCGGGCGGAACTCTTTTGGGCCGTCTTTTGAGAAGACCTTGTACACGCCCTCGTCGGGGCTGAGCGTGCTGGCGAGGGCCAGAGACAGGGCGCCGCCTTCCCTGGCCGCGTCGAGGTACTTCGCGAAGCTTCCTGGACCGCGCATCAGGTCGATTCGAATCGGGAACTCCTTCAGTTCGTCGACTGCCTCGGGAGCACCCTTGCCGAACGCTGCGGACTTGCCCGCGTTGGGCATGAACTTGGAAAGCTGGTCGTAGCTCCAGGACTTTTCGGCGAACCCACCCGGCACGGGGCGGACCTCGAGCGGGTTCTCCTTGGCCACGGCGAGGCTGAACGCGGGCTTCGGAATGTGGGTGAGCACGAGTGTGGCGGATTTCAGGACCTTGTTCTTCGGAGCGTCGGCCAGGTTGAACCTGAGAAGCGCGTAGCCGAACTCTTCAGACTCCTCGGCGCTTGACGCCACGCTTGCGCCGTTCGCGCCCCAAACGCGAAGGTAGTCATCTGAATCCTGGTCCTCGGCGCGAGGATAGACCCAGATGTCGTCCGTGGGGATCAGATCGACGGATTGCTCCGCAGATGGGGCGGACGAGAAGAGAGCGATGGCTGCAACGACGAACGTGATCATAGATTCACCGGTTCATGGAGTGACGACGCAAGTGTACTGCCGAAACCCACATCTGCACGGTGTAGCTAGAGCCAATTGCAAAAGTCGGTCCGGGGACCCTTCATGCCTCGACATCCCCGATGTGGAGGCTCTATGCTCAGTTTCGCATGGGAGATCGCGTCCCCATTCGTAAACGCCCGGTTCAATAGCCTCCACATCGGGGATGCGGAGGCATGGAATTCACGGCCCCCTGCTGAATCTGAGATCAACCCCGACTTTTGCAATTGGCTCAGCTACTTGGCCCTGAGGAGTTCTAGGGCTTTCTCCACGCCGGGGTCTTTGCCGGCTTCGGTCTTTGTGGCGGAGGCTTCGGCGTCGGGCTTGAGGGGGTTGGCTTCGAGGCGGGTGCCTTTGGCGGTGACGTAGTCGCTGATCGGGTACTGGATCTCGTAGCCTTGCGGGAGGCGGCCGTACACCGAGGCGAGCACCGCACCCGCGGAGTTGCCTCCCACGAGGGGAGAGCCCAGGTTCTCGCGAAGGGCCGAGGCGCAGATTTCGGAGGCGCTGGCGGACCCCCGGTTGATCAGCACGGCGACCTTGCCCGCGAAGGGCTCGACGGCCTTCTTCGAGGTCTTGTACTTGCGATCGGTCCACGCGGCGATCTCCACGACGGTGCCGCTTTGCCCGGGCTTGGCCTTCGAGTAGCCGTCGAACGTGCTGCGGTTGATGAACGTGCCGATCACAGTGTCGGCGGGCATCAGCAGGCTCAGAAGGTGCTGGAGGTTGTTCACCGCCCCGCCCCCGTTGCTCCGAAGGTCGAGCACGAGGTACTTGGCTTTGGCGGCCTCGGTCATCAGCGTCTCGATCGCCTTCTGGTCGTACCCGCGCGAGAAGCTCTGCACGCGAAGCACCGCAGACTCCCCGTCGACCCACGAGAGGGTGTCCGGGCGGAACACCGAGAACCGTTGGCGCTTGAGGGTGATCTCCTTGGTTTCGCCGCCCTCGTCCTTGATCTTGAGCTTGATCTCGGTGCCTTCATCCCCAGTGAGCGTGGCGGGGTTGTCGGGCAGCTTGCCGTCCACCTCGACGATGGTTTGGCCCGCCTTGATCCCCATCTCCTCGGCCGGACTCTTGGGCGTGACCGACACCACCACCAGGCCCTCCTTTTCAGAGCGGGCCGTGAGCCCCACGCCGATCACCGACGTGCGCCGCCGCGCCTCCACGGCAGTCGGGGTGCGGAAGCGGATGTGGCTGAACCCGAACTCGCGCAGCGCCCGGTTGACCTCGCGCACGAAGTCCCCCTGATCCTCGGCCTTGTCGATCGCCTCCTTGTGCTTCTCGAAGTGGGCGGGCCACGCCTTGAGGTCCACCATCGGCACGAACGCCCGCTCCATCACGATCTTGTCGATCGCGGCCAGGAGCTCGGCCTTCGCCTCGGTGGCGACGGGCTGTGCCCAGGCGGCGCACGCGGTGAGCAATAAGAAGAGAACGCCGGTCGCGGAGCGGAGGGCAGGGGCACGTTTCATCATCTGTGTGTGTGTACCTCGCGTGACGGGCCGATGGTTTCCTCGGGATCGGAATCGCAGGCAGGGGTGATGCGCTACGTTGGGATCGCAGGCAGGGTGCCTACGCCACTATGGGATCGCAGGCCGGGTGCCGGAATCGGCGGGACGCCGAAGCCACCTTGGGGTGCCTACGCTACGGGGGAGGGGCGAACCTGCGGCAAGTATAATTCGGCCATGACGCAACGGCTCCCCGAGTGGCTTACCATCCGCCTGCCGCGGCCGGAGACCATCAGGCAGGTGGAGTCGATGATGCGTGGCAAGAACCTCCACACGGTTTGCGAGAGCGCGCGGTGCCCCAACCTTCCCGAGTGCTGGAGCAAGAAGACCGCGACCTTCATGATCCTCGGCGACACGTGCACGCGCTCGTGCGGCTTTTGCGCGATCAAGGTCGGCAAGGGTTTGGCGGTGGACCAGCAAGAGCCCCGGAACGTGGCCAAGATCTCGGGAGAACTGGGGCTCAAGCATGTGGTGGTCACCAGCGTCGCGCGCGACGACCTTGCCGACGAGGGCGCGGGCCAGTTCGCCGAGACCATCCAGGCGCTCCACGCGGAGAACCCCCTCGTGATCGTCGAGGTGCTCACCCCCGACTTCAAGGGCAAGAGCTGGTGCATCAAGATCGTGACCGACGCAAAGCCCGAGATCTACAACCACAACGTCGAAACCGTGCCCCGCCTACACACGGTTGTGCGTCCGCAAGCGAAGTACGAGCGCTCGTTGGGAGTGCTGCGAAAAGTGAAGGAATTAGACGCAAACATCTACACAAAGAGCGGGATTATGCTCGGGCTTGGCGAGACCAAGGACGAAGTGCTGGCCACGCTGCGCGACCTGCGCGAGGCGGGCGTGGACGCCGTGACCATCGGCCAGTATCTCCGGCCCACGATGCGGCACCTGCCCGTCAACGAGTTCATCCACCCCGACGTGTTCACGGAGTACGAGGGGATTGGAAACGAGATGGGCTTTGCGTTCGTCGCGAGCGGCCCGTTCATCCGCTCGTCCTACAATGCGATCGACTTCAGCAAGAAGGTGATGGCCGAACGCGTCGCCAAGCTTGAAGCACAGGCCCCTGTCTGACACGTCTTTATCACGAGCGTCCGCAGTTTGGACGTGGGAGGACCGGCATCCGAGCGCTCCTGCACCTGCTCCGTATCGGCATCTTTTGGGCACCCGCGTTGGTGCTTGCGCTTTGGGGTGCAAGTTACGCGTGGGGGTGCCTGCAGGCGCTTGCGGGACCCGCGGGACCCGTCGAGAACTTCGAGTTGGCTACGCCGGGCGGCAAGGTGTTCGTGCACCTTGACTCGTACTCGATCGACCTCGCGAACAACCGTGCCATGGTGCGGGGGCTGCTGCTGCGGGGGCCCGCACACGAGACGCTTGCCTCTGCGGACGAGCTGATCGTGGAGCCGGCACTGCCAATGGGGGAGGGCGCGTCGATCAAAGTCCGCGGCCACGGTGTGTTCGCGCGGCTCGTGCTGGACGCGACCGGTCGGCCGTTGATCCTCAAACTCCTGCCCGAGAGCGACGAGCGGCCGAGCACCTCCGTGTACGCCGTCGACCTCCGCGATGCGCGCCTCGAGTGCGTTGGGACGGGCACGGGCACGCCGTGGCACGCGTCCGCCACCATCGGCCACCTCACGGTCAACGGCGCGGGCGAGCGTTGGGTCGCTGCGGCGGACACGCACTGGGGCAAGGGGGGGGACGCCTCGATACTGGCTCGTGGCGACGCAAGAGGCTTTGCGATCGAGGGGACACTTGCTAGATTGGAGGCCGCCCCGTTCCTCGCGTACTACGGGCAGACCGAGGTGGGCCGCTCCCTCGACGGCTTGGAGAAGCTCCACGCGGGGTCCCTCGTCGGCAGCGGTCCCTTCCGGGTTTCGGTGCCCCGGGGCGGCGCGGTGGGTCTGTGGTCCGACCTCGACCTTTTGGCTTCGAACGTGCGCTTCGACGACCTGCACGCGGACGTGGCCTCCGCGCACGGGCTCGTGACGCGTCGCGGCTTCGAGGGGCGGGTCGAGTTGGCCGAGGGCCCCAACCGAGCGGTGTTTGACGGGTCGGCGCTGTGGGACGCCGCGTTCGAGGCCGCGGGCAAGCTCGCCGTGACGGCGCCGTCGCCGCGCGCGCTGCCCCGATGGGCGATCCGATCGGTGCCGGAGGGCCTTGATTTTCAGAATGGGACGTTCGACGGGTGGGTTCGCTGGAGCCACGACCAGCCGCGGTTCCAGGGCCGCTTCACCGCCCGGGCTGCCCAGTGGGGTGCGGAGTCGCTCGCCGATCCTACGGCGGACCTCGACGCGGACGCCAAGTTGCTCTCGGTTCGGTTGCGCAGCGGCAAGTACCTCGGCGCGCCGGTGTCCGGCTCCATTCGAGCGGACCTGGTGGGCGGGGCGCTGTTGGGGGCGTTGGCGATCGACGGCCTCGATGTCGCGCGCGTGGCGGCAAAGGGCAAGCGGCCGGGCTGGCACGGGACCATGCGCGGCACGGCCCTGGTGTCCGGCACCGTCGGCAGCCCTGCGCTGGACATGCGCCTGCGCGGCGACCTCGCCTTCGATCGATCCGAGCGTGATGGTCTGCAATTGGGCGCGTTCACAGCTTCGGCGCGGTGGGGCGACGGGGTTTTCAGACTGCGCCAGGGATCGCTGGTGGGCCCGCTCGGCGCGGCCACCGCCGAGGGGTCGTGGACGCCAAGGAGCGGCGCGGTGGCCGGCGAGATCTTCGGCGGCGGCTGGGCGTTGGATGCGCTCGTGGAGGGCGTCCAAGGCACCGGCGCGTTTGCTGGAACCGTCGCCGGGACCCTGGACGAGCCGAGGATCGCCGGCCGGGCAGAAGTGTACGGGCTCGAGGTCGCCGGGCAAACGATCCCGCTGATCGTCGCCGAGATCACGGGCGATCGGAAGCAGGTGGTCGCCACGCGCCTGGAGGCAGCCAAGGGATCCGCCCGCTCGTCGGGTTCGGTTGGCCTGCGTTGGGCGGACGGGGCGCTGTTCGGCGAGGTGAAGGGCTCGGGCTTCCAACTTGCCGAGTGGTTCGGCGAGGACGTCGGCGGCGCGGTGGACCTCGATCGATTCGCGGTGTCCGGCACGGTGGACAAGCCCCTGTTGGAGGCCGAACTTTCCTCGAAGGGCCTCGTCGCGTACGGGGTTCGGATCGATTCAGGCCGAGCCCGTGTCACCGCGGACCGCGACGACGCGCGCCTCGAGACCATCGAACTCGTGTCCGACGGAGGCTCGGTGCTTGCCTCGGGAGGATTCGATTTCGCCACGCGCGAGGGCTTCTTTGCGGGCGACGCCGAGCACCTTCCGCTGGCGCGTTTGCTCGCCACGCATTTCGACGCCGTTGACGTTGAGGGTGGGGTCGGAGGGCACTTCTCCGGCCACGTGACGCCCGACGGGTTGGCGGATCTGGTCTCCTCGGGCACGCTGTCGGACGTCGGGGTGAACGGCGTACCTTTTGGCGGTGGCTCGTGGAACATGAGGTCCGAGCTCGGGGTGTGGTTCGGAGATGCGATGCTGGGACAACTCGAGCGCTTTGTAGAAGTGCCCCACTTCTCCTACAGCCAGCCGGATCGGTCGGTGTTCGTCGAAGTCACCGCGTACCAGATGGGCGTCGACGACCTGGAGGACGTCGTCCGGCGCTACGTGCCCTCGCTGACCGGCGCATTGGCGGACCGATTGGACACCGTCGAGGGCACGTTGGACGGGCACGCCACTGCCCAAGGCCGGATCGAGGATGCGGATCTGGATTTCGATGTGTTGGAGGTGAGCCAACTTGCCCTTGGGGGACGCGATCTGGGACGGGTCGACGTGTCCGCCGATCGCCGCGAGGGCGTGTGGAACCTGCAGCATCTCGATTGGACCGGGGGGCCCGGAACCTTGGCCATGAGCGGAAGGATTGCACCGGGCGGAGATCTCGCGATCGACGGCGAATTGTCCAACTTCGACCTGTCGGTGATAGGAGCAATCGATCCGTCCCTGAGCCGACTGCGGGGGCAGATCGAGAAGTTCTCCTTCCTCGGGTCGGGGCGGACGGAATCCCCCGAATTCGCCGCCACGCTCAAGGGGTTCGTGGGTGTCGAGCCGTCCACCCCCGAAGCCGCGAAGACCTTCCTCGACGTGAATCTTGATTCGATTGCGCTGGCAGGCGACCGCTTCAACGCCGGTGGAAAATTGACCTATGCAGGCGTTCGCGCAGACCTGTTGGCGTCCTTGCCATTCGGCTATCCGTTCACGGTGCCGGCCGACCAGCCGTTTGAGGTCTCCCTCACCCTTCCCCCGCGGGACATGACAGCCGCGGAGATGGCGGATGTGCCGCTGCCGCTCGATCCTGCATCGAAGATCTCGGTCGAAGGTGGGGTGCGGGCCCACGGGACGTTCGACGCGTACCAAGTGACGGGCTCGGCCAAACTCAGCGCGCCGCAAGTGGCTCTCAAGGGAGGTCAGACCGCGTTGAAGGGGTTGGACGCATCCGCGGTACTGAATGATCAGGCCCTGGCGCTCGACGTGCGCGCCCAGAGCTCGCAGGGTGGGGGTTTCCTTGCGAACGTGGCCACGGCGGGCAGCGGCGTTCAAACGCGCCTTGCGGAGTTTGCCAAGAAGTTCGGCGACGACCCGCAGGCCGCCCTTGAGGAGCTGTGGACTGCGCCAGTTCTTGGATCGATCGCGATCGACCAGCTCCGTGTTCGCCACGATGCGGGCGTGAACGGCTTTGCCGATGTGACCGCCGGGGGTTCGATCGCGGTGTCGGGAACGGTGCGTTCGCCGCTGCTGCAGGGCGAGGTCGCGATCGCCAAGGCAAACGTGATCCTGCCTTCGGAGCCCCTGGAGACCAGTTCGAAAGGGCTGCCTTTGGTCAATCCCAGGTTCGACCTTCGCGCGCGCTTTCTGCAGCCCGCGACGATGCGTGCCGGCACCTCCACGATGGACGTGCTGGGCGATGGCCAACTGGTGGGCACGCTTGTGGCGCCCGACCTCAGCGCGGCGCTTTCAGTGGTTCGAGGATCGGTTCGTTTGCCCAACGCGCGCGTTGCACTCGAGCCAGGCGGGACCCTTCAGTTGCGCTACCAGGGCTCGGAGGCCCAGCTCGCGACCGCCCGGCTCGACGTGGACCTCGAGGGTCGCACCAACGTGACGGCCCTACGCTTCGGCAACCAGGTGGAGCGGTATTCGGTGACGGTGTTCATCGGCGGCGACCTGCTGAAGGACGGTGGCGTGCGCATGACCGCTGAGAGCGATCCCCCCGACCTCGACTCGGATCGGATCCTCATGTTGCTGGGGCAGGCCGATCTGTTCGAGGGCCTGGCGTCGGTGTTTCGGCCTGAAGGGAGGGGTCAATTCCAGAGCGCCCTGACCAGCTTGGCGGTGCCCGCGTTGTTCGACCCGATTACCGAGCGGCTCGCGCAATCTCTGGGGCTCGACTACCTGAGCCTTGAGTACAACGCATTGGACCAAACCACGATCGCGGCGGCCAAGTCCCTGGGTCGCGGTCTCATGCTCTCGGGGCGGCGGCAAATCTCCGATCCTTCGCCGGGGTTCCTCCAGCGCTTCGATTTTCGTCTGTCCTACCGATTGCCGGTGCGCAACCGCCTTCTGGCGCGAACGACGATCGTGGTGGGAGTGGATCAGGATCGTCCATGGAAGATCGCGATCGAGTACGGCATTCGTTTTTGATAACGCACCGGATCTTTGTGCATCTAACCCTCGGAGAGTGGGGCCGATCCCGGAAATCCACCGGGTGTTGGCAACGAAAGAAGTATCATCAGGCGAGCGTGTCGCAGGGGGCGCCGCATGTGGAGGCAGGGTTGATCAAACGGATTTGGTGCGTGGTATTGATGATGGCAATGGCGCTGGCCGCCCCCGCGCAAGACACCAGCGCGATCAAGGAGATCCTCGTCAACGGCAATCAGAACATCTCTCGGGATGCGATTGTGGCGACGATGCGAACAAAGGTCGGCCAGCCGTACCTGCAAAGCACGCTCGATCTGGACCGCAAGTCGATCGAGGACATGGGGTTCTTTCAGGCCGTCGACATCCAGGCCAAGCCCCTTGAGGTCGGCATCTGGCAGATCATCGTGACGGTCGCGGAATTCCCGGTGATCAAGGAGATCCGGGTGGTCGGCAACTCGGTGATCAAGACGGAGCAGATCCTCGAGGCGCTCACCCTCAAGGCCGGGCAGGTGTTCAACCTCAAGTCGGTGCAGCCGAGTTCCAACGCGATTCGCAAGTTGTACAGCGACCGCGGGCTGTTCGTGCAGTTCGACGAGTTTGGTCTGATGCAGGAGGCGCCCAACACCCTCAACATCGTGTTGTTGGAGCTGACGGTCAACTCCGTTTCGGTCCAGGGCAACACGCGAACCAAAGACTCGGTGTTTCGGCATCTGATCAAGACCCGCGAGGGCGACCCCTACGACGTGCGCAAGTGGGGGCGCGACATGCAGCGCATCTACAACACGGGGTGGTTCGAGCGGGACAGCGTGAAGAGCGTCGAGCGCGAGTCGGACCAGATCAACAAGATCGACCTCATCGCCAACGTGAAGGAGGCCCCTACCGGGCTCTTCAACATCGGCCTGCAGTTCGACCCGCGGAGCAACTTCGCCGGGCTCTTGAAACTGTCCGACTCGAATTTCCGAGGCACGGGCCAAAACGTCGGCATCAACTACCTCCAGTCCGCCGTGGGTAGCGGCGCGAGCCTTGACGTGGAGTACGGCAACCCGTGGATCGACGCTCGGGACACGTCGATGCAGGTCGCGCTGTACAGTCGTCTGGTGTTCCGCTTCGCGGGCTCCGGCTTCGGCGGGGGTGGATCGCCCACCGACGACAACCGTTACACCGAGCGGCGTACGGGCTTCAGCCTTGGGTTCGCGCGTCCGGTGCGTGAGGATGTGAGCGGCTCACTCAGCGCACGCATTGAAAGGATCGAAACCGCAGACCTCAACACCGGTTCGACCAACGCGTTCATCATGCAGGACGGCGAAGTGGCCGTGCTCTCGTTCGGCCTCACGCGGAACAAACGCGACGTGGACATCGAGCCCGCAAGCGGCACCTGGACGCGCATTTTGGTGGAGCCCGGTTACAGCAACATCACGAAGGTCGGCGGCGCTTCGACGGGCGCTGAACTCGGATCGAGCACGTTCTTCCGCACGAACCTGGAGTACCGCGCGTACTTCTCGAAAGGGCCGCCCCGCGGTCGCGAGCTCGACGCTTCGCGCAGGGTGTTGGCCGTGCGGGCGCGCCTTGGCACGATCTCGGGCAAGGTGCCGTTCTTCGAGCAGTTCTTTGCCGGCGGGTCGGACACGGTTCGCGGTTACGCGGAGGACCGGTTCTGGGGCCGCCAGACGCTTTTGACCTCGGTCGAGTACCGCGTGCCCATCCAGAAGGCGTTCAACGCGATCGCGTTCTTGGACTACGGGGGCGCTTGGGGCGGTTTTGGTTCGGTGAACACGTACACGCAGTCGAACGCGTTCAAGATGCACGTCGGCTACGGGGTCGGATTCAGCTTCCGCACGCCGCTCGGCCCCATTCGACTCGACTTCGGGTTCAACGAGAACGGCGGAAGCCGCACTCACTTCCTCATCGGCACAACTTTCTAGAATAACGGTAACAATTCATGCATAAACCTACAACGAATCAAACAGGATGGCTGGCCGCAGCCGTGATGGCGGGTGCCATGTTGGGCCTCGGCTTCCAGGGATCCACCGAGAAGACTGCGGTCGTGGACGTCCAGAAGGTCGTCGAGCTGAGCGAGTTCGGCAAAGCGAACCAAATCACGTTCAACGACATGAAGGGGGGACGCGAGGCGGTCTTGGAGTTCATCGACACGTACCGCGTGCTCACGGCCGACCAGGCGCAGAAAATCCGCGATCTCAGCCTGAAAGTGGGCATCCTGGCACCGGAGAAAGCCGAGCTTGACCGCATCAAGGCCGACGTGATCGCCGCGGACAAGAAGTCCAAGGAACTCAGTCAGAAGACGAACCTCACGCCCGAAGAGCGCACCCTCATGGAGGATTACGCGCGCCGCAGCCAGGCGATGGAGACGACCGCGCAGCGCTGGTTCCGCGAGTTCACGACTGAGATGCAGACCTGGGCGGACAAGCAGAAGTTGGCGAGTGTCGACAAGGCGCGCCTCGCGATTCAGGAGGTCGGCAAGGCCGGGGCCTACTCGATCGTATTCGAGATCGGCGTGGCGCCGTACGGGGCGAACGACATCACGGACGCGGCCTTGAAGGCCATGAATGCCAAGAAGTAGACGTTTGCCCTGGGTAGGGCTCGCCGTATGGGTGGCGGCCGGGTGTGCAGCGGGTCCAGAGCGCGTGACGGTGGACCTCGGCCGCATCCCGGCCGCTTCAGTATCGGCCGAGGAGCATCTGGCGGTGGGATTCAACCCTGAGGGGCTCGAGGCAACGTCGGCGTCACTGCCTGGCGTGCCGTCGCGAGTTCTCCAGTTGGGCGCGGCGCAGGCTCGAATCGACGCCGCGCAGCGAATCGTCGAGGCCAGCCGCCGCGAGGCGTACGTTCAGGTGCTCAAGCAGTTGCGCGAGGCGTACCGCGCGGAGGCCCAGCAGTGGGCGTCCGAGCGTTTTAAGGAGCTTGCCCCGGCGATGATTGCGTACTACGACGCGGCTCTGGCGCGGCTCGCGAAGGCGTTCGTCGTATACGCCGACCGACGCGGGCCGAAGATCGCTCGGCTGGCGGTTCTGGCGGGGTTCCCGGATCCCGACCCGGGCTCGCTCGCCAAGCCTGACCCCTCTAGTCCCGGCGCCGTGCGCTCGGCGGTCGAGGCCGGCCGGCTGCGCGGGGAGGTCGTCGCACTGGACAAGGCGTTTTCCGCGGAGGCGCGCCAGATGCTTGCGGAGGCGAGCAACGCCGCTGCGGCGGACCGCGTGGACGTGGAGCGTCGGATCGAGGCTGCGCTGGCCGACGCGGACGCTCGTGCGGAGCGCACAGCGACCGAGCAGATGGCCGCCGCCCGGCGCGAATTGGACGCTCTTCTGGCAAGTCGGTCAGAATGGACGTTGAAGGCGGAAGCGGGCAGATCTCTGGAGGTGCCGGGCACGTCCAAGCTCCCGGGGATCGCGGCGATGCCTCGGACACAGGAGTTCCGCGAAGACCTGGCAGGGGATCTCGACCTTTGGCTGCGTTCGCGTGGCTACGTGCTCGCGCGAAAGGGACAACGCGGCCGCGACGTGACGAAGGAGTTTGACGCATGGAGAGCGGGGCTACGGGCTGGACGCTGAGCGCCTTGGCGCACGCCCTTGAAGGGACCTTCGAGGGGCCCGCCGAGTTGCGTCTCGAGCGTCCCGTGCCGTCGAACTCCCAGGACTCCGCAGGGGTGACGTTCGCCGAATCCGACGCCTTTCTTGCTTTGGCGGAGCAGTCGGGGGTTGGTGCAGTGATCGTGGGGCTCGATGTGGCGTGCGCCAAGCCGTGCATCCGCGTCGCGTCGCCCCGGCAGGCATTTGCGCGTCTCCTGGCGCTCGTGGATCGGCCGCTCGCGTTCTCGGAAGGCGTGCACCCCACGGCCGTGGTGCACCCGGAAGCCTTGGTGCACCCCGACGCGATCATCGGGCCTTACGCGGTCATCGAACGGCACGCCCAAATCGGTGCGGGTGCACGCGTGTATGCGTTCTGCTACGTGGGGGAGCGCTGCATCGTCGGGGCCGGGGCGGCGCTCCATCCCCACGTGGTGCTGGTCCGCGACGTGCAGGTGGGAGAGGGCACCCTCGTGCACTCCGGCGCGGTACTCGGCGCCGATGGCTTCGGGTTTGTATTCGACGGCACGCGCCAGCACAAGGTCCCGCAAGTCGGCGGCGTGGTGATCGGATCGGACGCGGAGATCGGCGCCAACACCGCGATCGACCGCGCAACGGCGGGTGCCACGCGGGTGGGCTCGGGCACGAAGATCGACAACCTCGTGCACATCGGCCACAACACGTCCTTTGGGGAGCATTGCGTGATCGCCGGCGCGTGCGGCTTCGGGGGCAGCTCCACGATTGGCGATCGCGTGACGTTCGGTGGCCAGGTGGCCGTGTCCGACCACGTGTCGATTGTGTCGGACACCGTGCTCGGGGGTCGGACGGGTGTGACAAACAACATCGACTCTCCGGGCACGTACCTGGGGTTACCCGCCCGTCCGATCCGCGAGGCGATGCGCATTTTGGCCGCCGCAGCGAAGATGCCCGAGCTCTGGGCGCGGCTTCGAAAACTGGAGAAGAAGTTGGACGACGACGGGGATCGCGGGTGATCTTCGAGCGCCGCACCCTCCGGGCGATCGCGACGTTCGACGGCCACGGCCTTCACTCGGGCGCGCAGGTCACCGTGCGCGTGCATCCGGGTGGTGACGGGATCGGATTTCGGGTGAACGGGGAGCGGGTTGCCGCAGACCCGGCGAACGTCGTGGACACCGCGCGGTGCACCCTGTTGGGGCCCGTTTCGACGGTCGAGCACCTGATGGCCGCGTTTGCGGGCCTCGAAATCACCGACGCGGAGGTCGAACTCTCCGCTCCCGAGATGCCCGCCATGGACGGCGCCGCCGGGGCGTTCTACGATGGTTTGGTCGGTGTCGGTTGCGAAGCGATCGGTTCGTTGTCCATCGAGGGCCCGTTTGCGCGCGTGTTTCTCCAGGAGGACGCGCTCAAGATCGCCGTGTCCTCGGGCACGGGCCATTGGCGCTACACCTTCGATACGGGAGAACGTTGGCCCGGCTGTCTCTCTTTTGAGGCGCTGGACGTGGTCGCGGAGTTCCGAGAGCAGATCGCACCTGCGCGGACGTTTGGGTTTTCCGAAGAGGTGCTGGAGCTATTGGATCGAGGTTATGCCAAGGGCCTCGACCTCGACACGGCCCTCGTGC
>CAYJMZ010000049.1:0-5469 GCA_964370995.1 uncultured Fimbriimonadaceae bacterium
CCGACCTTCTGGATCTTGCTGAGCACCGGCGAGCGAAACACATCCCTCGCCGGCTGGCCCACGCCCGGCACTTCCGTCTTGCCGGCAAACGCCTTGCGAATGTTGGTGGCAATGGCGTTGTTGGTGGCCTCGGAGTTCGGGAAGTAGCCCAGGTCGACCCAGTCTTCCCAACGCACGTAGGGGCGTTCACCCTTGGCCCTTCGCTCCTCGCTGAGCCGACCGATCGTGTCGCGCGCCACCTGGGGCGCGGCCGGGTCCGCCGTGGAGTAGATCGCGAACTTGATGTTGTGGCGCATCAGAATGCGGAGCAGAGCCTGCATTTGGGCCATGCTGTCGCCACGCGTAGACTTGGTCCAGTCCGTTTCGATCAGGATCGTGCTTCCCTCGGGCAACGCCATCACGGTCGTGAAGAAGTCGATCGAAGGCTGGTCCGGCTTGTTCGGAAGGGTGATGGAGAAGAAGGTGGGCACGCTGGTCGCCACGATTAGCAACAGGTACAGCGTGTGCCGCTTCACCGACATCAGTTTCTCGGCGAAACCCATCGCCGGGGGTGTCTCTGGGGTTTCCATTAGCTGCTCACCGCCGTCTTCTCAAGGCTCAGCCACAGGCGCAGACCCATCGCCAACGCCCCGATGCCAATTCCAAAGTCGATGCCTCGTAAACTCGGCGTCTCCACGGTCGCGCGAAGCCACTTGGCGATTTCAGTCAGTTTGAAGTTGTCCAGGAAGCCGGGGTCCGCAGTGCCCTTGATGCCGTCGATCACGCTGTCCGACAGGCCCGTCACAAGCCCCAGGAAACTCAACATCACGATAAACGCGGTCGCCAACAACAGGGTCGCCTCGATCGATCGGATACGGAACGCTCGGTACGCGGCCGAGAGGATGTAGAACGCGATGAGGGAGAACATCCCTGCGTCCATCTCCTGCAGCAACCCGTCGAACAGCAAGTCCCGCACGCGGTTCTGGAACGCCCAGTTGGCCTCCAGCGCCAGCGAGGGGCCGTTGGGGCCGATCTTGTCGAGCCAGTCCCAGTAACCGAACACGCCCATAACCACGATGCCCAGGAGAAGAACCGCGCTAAAGAAGGCGTCCTTGTGGCCCTTGATCACCCGCATTCCATGGATGCGAAGCAGCGAGTAGATGCCGAGGCCCAGCAGGAACGCGCTGAGCACGTTCGATAGATTCCCAACAATCGGGTTTGCGTCCTCAAGCCAAAAGCCCACACCGTCCACAAAGCCGCTGGGCATGTCGCCGGGGAGGCGGTTCACAGGGCGGGGCCACAGGAAGAACACCACCCAGTAGAGGCCCGCAAAGAACGTCGAGATGGCCACGACAGGCTTGCGGACGCTGGCCGGGGCTTTCATGAGCGCGAACACGGCGGCAAATCCGACCAACAGGGCGATCACGAGCCGCGTCCAAAGCTCCGGAGAGCCATTGGGCGCATTGAAGAACGAAGGCGGAATCGCCTGAGCGAAGAAGCCGTTCACTCGCCACCTCCCTCGCCGGGCTCGGCGACAAAACCTGGTTCCTTGGCCCGCACGATCTTCTCATCCTCTTCCGTGTTGCGCTGCGGCTTGAAAAAGTGCGTGAAGGCGGTGTCTGCAATCTTCATGGGCCGCTCGGCGATCGGCTGCAGCACGCCGTCCTTGCGCTCGAACACCGTCGTGCCGCGCATTTGGATGCTGTTCATCAGCGCGCCCAACAAAACCGCGGCCATGATGGCGACCTTCGACCAGTCCTGGCCGATGAGGCTGCCCACCAGCACCGGTTCGCGGGTCAGGTAGGCGCTGGCCGCGTAGAACTCGTCACCGATCAGAACGTAGTCGCAGGCGGCGATGAAGAACGGCGTTTGCGTCTTCTCGGTCGAGCCCGCAACCTGGATCGCGCCGACCGAGTTCGCGGTCTCCGCGAAGATCATGGACTCGGCGTAGAACTCACCCAGGAAGAACGCCGCAGCGGTCTGCTCGCGAAGGATGATGCCGGACACGCCGCCGGCAAACGCGAACTGGCGGTCGCTGATGAAGCGCACGGAGTCCACGTCGTACCGGTCCGCAAGCCCTTCGCTCGCGTACACGTCGCGGATGAGCTCCTGTGCGACGGTGTACACCGCGGCGTCCGCGCAGCACAACCGGATCGGAGTGCCGAACTTCGCCGCCGTTCGCGACACGTGCGCGAAGATCAGCAACGCCTGCATGGAGATCGCGTTCAACGCGCCCAGGCCCGGGACCATCAGCACGGGCTTGCCCATCTCGGTGGCGCGCCCGATGGCCTCGTCAATCGCGTTCAGACCCGCGATCCGACGAATGTAGAGGTCCTTGCCCTTCTTGGCCCTAAAGATATTGCCAAGGATGAAGGCGACCAAGAGCAGCGTGACCGTTACTCCGATCCATCCTGTGTCTCCGTATTGCATGAGTCCTCCGTCGGTTCGGCTATCGGCTTTTCGGCGATTCGCTGAATCAGCGTCTCGACCCATTCGCGTCGCGTCATCAGTCTAGAGTAATTGTTGACAAAATCAAAGCCCAAAAAAGGGACGAGGAACGGCGCGAAAACGATTGCAGCCTGTCCTCCGACATTTGCCAGCGGTTTGTGCATCTCCAGCATCAGCGTCGCGGGCACCTCAAGCTTTCGCCTCCGAATCTCCCGCACTGCTTTCTGGATCAGCTCCTCGGATTCCTGCTCCGTCAAGTCGCTCTGCCACAGATCGAACATCTTTCTCCAGGTACGCGGACAGCCGATCCAGAATCTCTTCCCGGTGCCCGCCGAATCTCAAGTACACGCCGCGAAAGGCGCTCATGCCGCCCGATTTCTCGAGTGGCGACAGTTTAACGCCATCGTCGGCCAAAATCACACGCTTCACGCTTGGCCAGTCCATAGACGTCATGCTGAACCCCACCCGCACGTGCGCTCCCCGAGCGTCGAGGCGGTTTCGGATCGGCATCCAATACTCCGCGGTGGACGCGAGCACCGCCCCACCGCCGATCAGGGCGAACAGAGGGCTCCCCATCAGCGCCCAACCCGCGGTGGCGGCCAGCACCGACACGATCCACACCACGGTGCGTTTCCAGGGCGCGTGCTCGGACAGCCGGATGTCCCACGTCAACGCGCCGTCGTCAACGCCACTCATCGAACAGCTTGCTCACGGACTTGTTGAGGTAGATCCGGCGAATCGCCTCGCCGATGAGAGGCGCGGACGGCAGGATCGTGAGTTTGGGGATCAGTTTCTCAGGCCCGATCGGGATCGTGTCCATGGTGATCACGCGCGACACCACGCTCTCCTGGAGGCGCTGCGGGGCGTTTCCGCTGAACACCGGGTGCGTGCACGATGCAATCACCTCGATCGCACCCCGCTTCAACAGCGCCTCCGCACCCTGCACGATGGACCCGCCCGTGTCGATCATGTCATCGATCATCACGCACTTTTTGCCATCAACGTCGCCGATGATCTCCACGATGTCGACCTTGTTCGGCTCCGGGCGGCGTTTGGCGATTATCGCGATGGGCGCCTTCAGCATTTCGGCCAGGGCACGCGCGCGTCCAACGCCCGCCACGTCCGGACTCACCACCACCACGTCCTCCTCCTCGCCGTAGCCTTGGGCAAGCATGTACCGGCCGATGATCGGGCCCGCGTAGAGGTGGTCCACCGGGATGCTGAAGAACCCCATGATCTGCTCGGCGTGGAGGTCGCACGCCACCACGCGCCCCGCTCCGGCCACCTGGATCAGGTCGGCCACCAGCCGGGCCGTGACGGGCTCGCGCGGCTTGATCTTCTTGTCCTGCCGCGCGTATCCGTAGTAGGGCATGACCACCGTGATGCGCCGCGCCGACGCACGTCGAAACGCGTCGAGCATGATCAGCAGCTCCATGATCGAGTCGTTCGCCGGGAAGCACGTGGGCTGCAGCAAGAACACGTCGTGGCCGCGCGCGCTCTCGTCCACCATGATGCGGATCTCGCCGTCGCTGAACTTGGTCGACGTCAGCCGCCCCAGCGGAATGTTGAGGTAGTCGGCCACACGCAGGGCAAGGTCCCGGTTCGCGTTGCCCGCGAACAACTTCATCCCACTCAGTCCGCCAGACACTACTCGCCCCTCCGCTTCTTCTCTCGCCACACACCCGCCCACCCTTCGCGCACCTCTTGCCTCGATCGTCCCATCCCCAGCGCGTCCGCCGGCACGTCCTTCGTGATCACGCTTCCCGCCGCGATGAACGCACCGTCGCCGATGACCAACGGGGCCACCAAAGTGCTGTTGGAACCGATGAACGCATTCTCGCCAATCGTCGTTCGATGCTTGGCGAAACCGTCGTAGTTGCACGTGATCGTGCCCGCACCCACGTTGGTGTTCGCACCCACTTCGGCATCTCCGATGTAGGTGAGATGCGAAGCGCAGCATTGGTCGCCCAGCGTCGCGTTCTTGACCTCGACGAAGTTCCCGACCTTGACGCACTTGCCGAGCACCGCTCCGGGCCGCAGGTGCGCGAAGGGCCCGCATCGGGCGCCGTCGTCCAGAACGGCACCCGCCAGATGACTCATGAGCACCCTGCAGCCGTCCCCGATCTGAGAGTCCACGATGCGCGTGTTCGGGCCGATGCGGCAGTCCGCCCCGATCGAGGTGTTCCCCTCGATAATGCTCCCGGGGTGGAGGATCGTGTCGACGCCGATGCTGACGTCGAGGCCGATGTAGGTGTTTGCGGGGTCCACGATCGTCACGCCGTTCAACGCGTGGTGCCGAAGGATGCGCCCGCAGAGCACCGCCGACGCCTGTGCAAGTTGCCAGCGGTCGTTCACGCCCATCATCGTCACGGCGTCTGCGATCTCGTGCGTCTCCACACGGCCGCCGTCGTCGTAAACCGCGCCGATCATGTCGGTGAGGTAGTACTCGCCCTGCGCGTTGTTCGTGCTTAGCGTTGGAAGGAGGCGAAACAAGGTCGGCCCGTCGAAGCAGTACACGCTGACGCAGGTCTCTCGGATCTGGCGCTCGGCGGGCGTCGCGTCCTTCTCCTCGATGATCCGGCACGCCTGACCCTGCGCGTCGCGAATCACCCGGCCGTACCCCGTGGGATCTTCGAAGCGCACGGTGGCCATGGTGCACTCCGCACCGGCGGAGAGATGCTTCTCGATCAGCCCGTTCAGCACCTCGGCGGTCAGTAGCGGAGTGTCGCCCGGGGTAACCACCACCGGGCCCACGTGTCCCGCCAGAGCATCGGCCGCCATCAGCGCGGCGTGGCCGGTGCCGAGTTGCTCCGCCTGCGTCGCGAAGTCGTAGCCGTCGCCCAACGCGTCGCGCAACAGGTTCCCCTGATGGCCCGTGACCACCACCGGGCGCGCCACCCCCGCGCCGCGCATCGCACGTCCGATGAGGTCCACCATCGGCACGCCGCAAGCCGCGAACAGCCCCTTGGGCAATTCGGACTTCATGCGGGTTCCCTTGCCCGCGGCGAGAATGATTCCAGCAACTTTCATGACGGGCTTGAA
>CAYJMZ010000049.1:5569-12971 GCA_964370995.1 uncultured Fimbriimonadaceae bacterium
ATCGCCTTGTCGATCTGCGGGTCCTTGCCTGCGAAGAACTCCTCGGGGGTGATGTTCACCTTGAAGTCCGGCTCCTGGCCCATGTCTTCGAGGGGCGTGCCGTCCATGCGGTACACGCCCGAGCCGGGCATGCGGGCGCTGGTGCCGTCCACCAGGCGGAAGCCGCCGGTCCAGATCACGTATCCGGGGGTCGGCATGCCCACGAGCCAGGCGAGGCCGCGCTGCTTCATCGCGTACGGGAACATCTCGGCGTTGCTGAAGCTCGTCTCGGCCTGCATCACCACCGTGGGATTGCCCCACGTCTGGCCGGGAGCGAGTTGCGCCTGCTCGTCGCGGGGCACGTAGAACGAGTGCGGCTTGCGCTCGATGATGTCGATCAACTGGTCGCTGATGTTGCCGCCCCCGTTGTCGCGCACGTCGATGATCACACCCTGTTTGCCCTGCGTGACCTGCCAGAACTCCCGCTGGAACTGGTCGAAGTTGCCCCCGCCCATTCCCGCGATGTGCACGTACGTCAACTTGCCGCCCGACTTCTCCTCGACGTACTTGCGCCGCGCCTCGAGCAGGTTCCGGCGCACAAGGCCCGAGAATTCGCCGCTGGACAGCGCGCGGTACTTCACGGTCCGTGCGCCCGTCTTCGAGGCCACCGTGTTGACCAGCAGGGTAAGGTCGCGCCCCGTCTCGCCGTTGAGCACGCCGCGATAGAGGTTCTCGTCCGCGCGCACGTCCTTGCCGTTCACCTCGAGCACAAACTCGCCGGCTCGGATGCGGGTCTTCTCATAGGACCCTGGCGCGCCCTTTGGCACGTCCTTGACCTTCACTCCCAAACCGCGGTGGTCGTAGTCGATCGTGAATCCAAGGTGGGCTGCCGACTCCGCGGTGGGGTTGCCCGGGCCAGGCCCCACCTCGGAATGGCTCGATTCGAGTTCCCCCACGAGCAAGTTCAGCAACGTCGCCATCTCGTTGCGATGGGCCACGGAGTCGAGCAGGGGCTCGTACCGCTTCTTCATCGCGGCCCAGTCGCGCGCGTGGAAGTTGCCGTCGTAGAAGCTGGTGTTGTACTCGCGCCAAAACTGGTTGAACGCGGCCTTGTGCTCAAGGCGCACATCGCGCGTCCAGTCGGCTCGGAAGGTCACCGCGGTGATCGGCGTGCCCGGCTTGCGGATGTCCATCAGGCTCATGGCGCCAGCCTTCAGGATCGAGAGCTGGTTGCCATCGGCCGAGAAGTCGAAGCGCTTGACCCCCGCCCCCGCGGTAAGCCGCTTCACTTCGGAGCCGTCGTAGTTCGCCTTCCACACGTCCCCCTCGCTCAGGAAGTACAGGTCGCCCTTTTCGGTGTCGAATTCGACCGCGCTCTGGGGGTCCTGCCCCACCAGCCGCCGCGAACGGTTCTCGATGCCGTCGAAGTCGATCTCGACCTTGACCGCCGCGGTGGGCTTCTCGTACTTCATCTCGCGGTCTTCGCTGCGCGCGTCCTCCTTTTGCAGGGGGATCACGTACAGCGCGCCACCGCTGACGCGCCCTGGGCCGCGCCCTCCACCGGAGCGATCGCTTCGGTAGTAGAGGTACTTGCCGTCCGCCGACCACGCGGGCGCCGAGTTCGGCCCGTTCTCCTGCGTCACGTTGTATCCGCGTTTGGCCGCGATGTCGTAGACCCAGATGTTCGTGCCGGAGTCCCAGTAGTAATAGCCGCTGCGGTCGAGGCGGTCGGTGTACGCGAGCCACCGGCCATCGGGGCTCCACGCCACGTCGCGCGGCGCGTTCCCCGGCATCGCCATGACCTTTTCGGGCGTGCCCTCCCCGGAAATGGGAAGCCGGTAAAGGCCGCCCGCGGCACCCGTCATCCAAAACGCGATGGACGCCTTGTCCGGCGTGAGTTGCAGTGAGAGCACGTCATTGTCCGTCGTGGTGATCTGCTTGGTTTGCCTCGATTCGAGATCGAAGCGGTAGAGGTGGCGCGCCCCCGCGCGGTCGCTGACAAAGAACACGGACTTGCCGTCCGGCGCATACAGGGGCTGCTCGTCGAGGCCCTCCCAACGCGTAAGCTGCTCGGCGTCGTCGGCGTTCGGGCCCTTTTCCTTTTTGACCGGCACGCTCCAGAGCTCGCCGCGAACTTGGAATACGAAGCGGTCGGCCTTCGGGCTCAGCGCGGCGTCTTCCACCCCGTCGCGCAGGATCAGCCGCTCTTCGTTGCTCAACTTGTCATCGATGGTGGCGGTCAGCACGATCTTGTGCGGGGCCGAGCCGGGCTTCATCGTGTACACGGCGCCCTCGTACTCGCACGCGATCAAATCGGCCTTGGGGGTCGCCGTCAAGAAGCGTGCGCCGCCTCCGACGAACTCGGTCAGGCGCTTGACACCCCCGCGTGAGTCGATCTGATACACGTTGGGCGTGCGCGCGGCGCTGTCGGTGAACTTGGGGATCGGCTTGCCGATCGAAGCGCTGCTCGGGGTCTTGTCCGCCACGGTCACACACAGGGTCCCGCCGTCGGGGGTGGCGTTGATCCACAGGTGCTGGAAGCCGTTGTTGCGAAGAGCGGTGCGCTTGGCCGTCGCGAGGTCGTAGCGCCACACCTGCGATGCCGCGGAGCCCTGGTATCGGGCACGGAACCACGGGAAGCCGAGCCGGTTGTACACGATCGCCTTGCCGTCCACCGAGTAGCGCGGATTGGCCATCGTCATCATGTCGGAGAACAGAGCCTTGGACGCGAGCGTGCGCACGTCCAGCTCGAACACGGTGTTGTACACGTCGTCCCGGGAGCTCTTGAACAGGATCTTGCGGCCGTCCGACGACCAGTCGCTGGGCACCTCGTTGCCCGAGAACCACGTGAGCCGCCGCGTAGCGCCACCCTCGGCGGGCACCGCGTAGATGCTGTTGCCCCCGGCGCGGTTGCTGGCGAACGCGATCCACTTGCCATCGGGCGACCACCGCGGGTTGTCGTCCATTTCGACGTGGCTGGTCACCGGCTCGGCCTTCCCCCCGACGCTCGGCGCAACCCACACGTCACCCCGGTAGGTGAACGCGAGTTTCGACCCGTCCGGACTGAGCGCCAGCGACCGCGCACCCACAAGAGGCGCGGGTTTCGGATCGTCGAGTTGCGCATCCGCGGAAGACACGCAGATCGCAGCGGATGCCAGTGCGAGCAGATGGTAGAAGGGTTGACGCATATCGTTTGTAAGATACCGGGGTCGTTGGTCGTTTGTCGTTTGTCGTTTGTCGTTCGAATCCGGACTGGACCAATACCCATCCCCCCGGGGGCGCCCCCTCCCCAACAACAAACGACAAACGACAAACGACCAACGACCAACGACAAACGACAAACGACCAACGACCAACGACCAACGACAAACGACCCACCACCCCCGCTCAACACTCAACACTCAACACTCAACACTCTCCGAAGTACACTGCCTGCGTGGAGCGGTTGAACTCGGAGGCGATTCCCCGGTCCCAGTTGATGCCGGCTCTCCGAGACCCACATCTGGTGCCCGCGTTCCGGCGCATCGACCGATGCATGCTGTGCCGGCACCCGCGCGTCAACGAGGCCGGCCTGTGCGGGAGTTGCTGGGCGCTCCTGGGCGACGACGAGATCCGTCAGGCGGAGCGCTGGCTCAACGGCGGCCGACCATGATCGACTTCGTCGTCGGGTTCGCCGTGGCCCTGGCGATCTCTTGGCTCGCCCGGCGTTTCATGATGCGCCGCAGGTACCTGGCCGCCTGCGAATACTGGATCTACCTCCGCGAGGAGCAGATGCCCGCGCAAGACACGGTGATGCAACAACTGCTCGGTGCCTTTTGGGGCAAGCGCGGCGCCGGACTGCCCGCCCTGCCGATCACGCCCGTCGAAGGGCGCCTAATGAGCGACATCCGCCTCCACATCAGCCTCGTGTTGCGCTCGAAGAACCCCCACGTGTTCCGCCCCGACCTGTTTGGGGACGATGTGGAGCCCACCGCGGCGCTGCTCGAGTCCCTGGCCCAGGCAAAGGCCCTGGCAAAAATACGGTACGTCTCCGAAGTGCCGCTCACCGATCGCTCTTTGCTCACCGTGGTGCCGGCAATGGCGGGAACCGTCGCACACCTCGCCGGCGCCGCCGCGGTGTTCGACGCGGTGAGCGAACGCCTCCAGCCCGCCCAAGAGCTTTTCGACGCCCTGACGGACCGCAAGCGGCTCGAATCGTCCGACTGGAACGCCCGCATCCTTTGGCGTCCGCAGACCGAGGGTGGCCACGCCGAGACGCGTGGGCTGGTCAAGGTGGGGTTGCCGGAAATCAGTACACACGACTCGCCTGCAGACGCGCGCGTGCTGATCTGCAGCGTGCTCGAAAGCGTCATCATCGCGGTGTGGGACCTCGACAAGCTGCCCGCAGAACTCGACGTCGTCGCATTCGGAGATCCCTTCCGAGTCACCCTGTCCTCCGAAGGCCGAGGTCCGTACCGGGCCCGCGTGCACCGCATCCAGGGCCGGGACTGACCGCCTACTCCACTTCGAGGAAGGTGGACAGCGACGCAAGAGGCGGCCCGGCCAACTCCATCACGGGCCCGCGCGTCGGACCCTGCGGCACGCCCAAGAGATCCAGCGCAGCCTTCACCACCCGGGGCCTGCCCACCGAGCGCACCAACGCCACGGGAACCGCGAACGACCGCTTCACGTGCCCCAATGCCTCGACCGCCCAGCGCGGGCAAATGGTGGCGAGCGGCGAAACCACCAGCCCACCGGACATGAACTCGTCCGACACACTCCGCTCGCCGTTCACACTCACGACATCGGCGACGCTTCCCCCGAGGGGGGTTGCCCACACCAGCGAGGGGTTCTCCGCAAGCGGGTCGCGAACGCCCGCCCCGATCGCACCAAGCGGGTCCACCACAATCACAGGTATCCCAGCGTGCCGCGCAACCGCCCCAAAGAACCCGACGATCTCCTCCTCGCTGAACAGCCCGTAGTACGGCGGCATCAGAATCGCCGCGCGCGCGCCGTGCCGTCCCGCATGCTGCGCGAGATCGAGGCTCGCCGAGGTGCTCAGGGTGCTCACATTCACCAGCACGTCCTTGCGCCCTGCGGCCTCCCGCAACACCAACTCCAACAAGCCCTTGCGCTCGCCGATGCCGCACGCCCCGAATTCGCCCGTGTCCGAGGCCACCACGAACCCGGACACGTCGGTGTCGGCCAGATACCGGACCTGGCGGGCGAGGCGCACTTCGCTGACGAGGTGCCCATCGTCGGTGAACGGCGTCGCAAGGGGCGCAAACAGTCCGGAGACTTTCAACATGGTGCTCAACCGTTAGGACGCAACGCACCCTCCGTTCGGCGCGCCTACGGTTTGCGGGCCAACAAGGTCAACTCGTGGAGGTGGAACGTCCGGAGATCTCCCTCCCCGTGGGGCCGCAGATAGTCGCGCAACCACCCCTCCGCCGAATCGATGATCTCCGAGACCGCTTCCCGCTGCACCGGCGGCACGTCCATGCGGTCGAACCAATCGCGAAGGTTGATGGGCTTGGGTGTGCGCTCCAGCGTCTCCACCCGCAGATTGGCCCCCGCGAGCCAAGTGCACCACTGCGTCTCGGTCCAACAGCGGCGGTGCGAGGGGTCCCGAATCCGCTCGATGTCGTCCAGCAAACCGTCGGACGCCGGGTCGTCGAGCCCGAGGTTGTCGACCACAAGCAGCCATCCTCCCGGCTTGAGGCACCGCGCGGCCTCACAGACGAACGCACGTGGGTCGTCGAAGTGGTGTGCGCCCAGTCGGCACACCACACCGTCGAAGGACGCTGCCGAAAACGGCAGGGCTTCGGCGAGCGCGAACGCGACCCGCAGGTTGGAAACGCCCCTCGCCGCCGCCTCGTCCAACACGAGCCGCAGCATGGACTCCGTAATGTCGCTCGCGATGATGGTGTCGACGTGGGCACTCAGCGCGAACGCCGCGTGCCCGGCACCTGTGGCCACGTCGAGAACGCACCCACCCCGTGGACGCGCAACGGCAACGAGGCGCTGAAGGGCGGCCTCGCTGGCATGCACCCCGCTGTCGAGATACCGCCGCGCCACCGGGCCGAACTGAACCTGTGATGGCCTCATCGGCTCGGCCGGCCCGCGGTCAAGGAAGCCGCACCCAAAGCGTGTCGGACACATCGAGCAACCCGATACGCGCGGTCACCTTCAACGGAAACGCGCCCTTCGCCCCCGCCGGCACAAGGAGCTCCACGGCCTTGCGGGCACTCGCGCGGCTCCCGTAGATCAAGAAGCCGGCTCCATTTCCGGCGACCACCTTCCATCCGGAGGGCGGCTGCACCACAAACAGCCCGTCGATTCGCTGCGCGGTGTTCGATTTCAGATAGATCGAAACGCGGATCTTCTGCTCCTCGACCTTCGATTTGAGCTTCGGGGCCGGCGGCATCTCGAACGACACCGGCTCGGCGACTTCGTAACTGCACTGCACGAGCATCTGCTTTCCCGTGCCATCCGTCAAGGTGCCCCGCACCAAACGGTAGCCAAGCGGCGCCTTCGGGCTCAGGAGGGTGTCGTAGTCAACGAACGCCCTGCCCTTGCGGTCGAAGCTCGGGAATGGCAACGTTTTCGCCTGCGCGAACTCCCTGCCCAGGCCCTCGGTGCGCACCTCGATGGTCTTCAAACCCAGCGTGTTGTCCCCCTGGAACGTGAGGCGGACCTGGTTCGACTCTCCCGGCACCACGCTCTTCACGGCGTACTCGGGCTTGAACACCACCCCGTCGGGCAAGCCGCTGGCGCGCTCCATGCCCAGCCGCACAACCGACAAGACGCGCGGGGAGAGGGCCGGCGGCGAGGCCGAAGCGTCTACGGCGTCAAACCTGAGGGCGAAAGTCGATTTGGGCTCCGTGGGAAACACGCCCCGCGCAGGGTCTTCCGCGGAGAATTCGACCGTCCACGTCGAGCCGCTTGAACTCGAGCCCACCTCCACCGCCGTGGTCGTGGGGGGCAAATCCACCCACTTCGGTTGCGACAGATCCGTGGCGTCGAGGATTCGCTCGCGCACCGAGGGCGCACCCGCGTTCCACGACACCCGCACCTCGACGTTGTCCGCCCCGACCAGCCACCCATCGCCGTTGAGATCGAAACTGGCGACCAGATCCTTCCCCACCGGCAACGTCGCGGCGGCGTGGAGTTTCGATGGTTGCCACTGGAAGTAGGTCTGCACCCCGTCGATGATCGCAAACCGATCCCACTCCTCCTCGGAGAGCTTTCCATCGAGCTTCGGGGTCAACGCCATCCGAACGGTCTCGCGAACCGAGAACGACGAAACAAAAGGGGCCGGCGCCTGCAGGGCCACAGCGAGGATCAAGGACGCAAACATCTCAGTTCAAGAGACGTCCGCGGCACCGGGAATGCCTGGGGAAAACCCACTTTGGGAGTGCGCGAGCTTGCTCGACGCCTTTCC
>CAYJMZ010000049.1:12981-13581 GCA_964370995.1 uncultured Fimbriimonadaceae bacterium
GGCGCGGGGGGGGGCGGCGCGCGGGGGGGGGGCGGGCCCCCCCCCCCCCCCCCACTCCCAAACCTACCGGCGCCGGGCCAGCCACCAGCCGATGAGCACCACGGGCAGCCACACGGGGGAGAACACGAACAGGAAGATGCCCGCCTTGGCCAGCGCGGTTCCAACGGCCTCGAGGGCGTTGACGGCGCGCGACCACGCGTCGTTGGCCCAATTCTTGGGGCCCTCGGGCACGCCTACGGACGGACGCTGCAGGAACGTGGCCTCGATGGTGGAGAGCGCGGCCTGATCGCGCATCACTTTGCGCTGGGCGTCGTAGCTCTCGATCTCCTGGCGCACCTGGGACAGGCGCTCTTTGACCGCGAGCACCTCGCCGATCTTGCGCGTCGCCTTGAGGATCTCCAGGTACTGCTCCTCTTCGCCTCGGAGCACCTTGAGGCGCGCCTCAACGTCGGCGACCTGTGCGGTGACGTCTTCCCCGGTGGTAGAGCGGCTCACGATCTCCGCTGCGCCCTCAATCGCCGCGAGCTGCTCCATCGCGGTCTCAAACTGCTTGCTGGGCACGCGCAGGGTCAGCGACGCCGACGGCAGGCCCCGCTCGTA
>CAYJMZ010000050.1:0-11930 GCA_964370995.1 uncultured Fimbriimonadaceae bacterium
TTGGGAGTGCGCGAGCTTGCTCGCCGCCATTCACCCCGGCGACTTGTCGGCGGTTCCGCACCGGACTCGCGGCAAGCCGCTCGAATGCAAGGCGACGAGCAAGCTCGCGCACTCCAAGAGGGGCCGGCATCCCTCTACGCGGCCCTCCACCCTAGGATTGAATGCTGACGAAGCCCTAGTGCGGAGACTGACATATCCTGTCATTGAGTGAGACTTCCAGTAGAGCATCCCCAATTCTCTGGAGCCATCCGGACCGGCAATCGGGACGATCGCGGCCACGAAGGCGGATCCGGAAATGTCACGCTGAGAACGCGGAGATCGCAGGGACTTCACCCATCACCCAACACCTCCCCCCATCCTTTTTGCGTCAGGAAATGGGAGGACATCGCTCGGCCCGGACCATCCGGTATCGTGTTTCCAGGCTAGGGACATGAGGGGAGGAGAGTTGATCGTCGGAAAACCAACCGAAACGAATCGTTGTGAGCGCCAGGCGCTGATCGCAACACGAGCTTCAAACAACCAACGGACCGGGGATCTCTCATGAAAATCGGTGTGCCGAGGGAGACCTACGCCGGTGAGAAGCGTGTCGCCACCACCCCGGATGTGGCCGCCCAGTTGATCAAGTTGGGCTTTGAGGTTGCGGTGGAGTCCAATGCCGGCGCCGCGGCGAACTATTCCGACGCGGCCTATGAGGCGGCGGGCTGTTCGGTTGCCGCAACCGCAGAGGAGGTCTGGGCCGGGTCCGACATCATCCTCAAGGTGCGCGGCCCCAACGACGCGGAGGCTGCGCGTTTGAAGGCGGGACAGACGCTGATCGGTTTCCTGTGGCCCGCGCAGAATCCCGAACTGCTCAAACAGCTTACCGAGCGCGGCGTGACCGCCATGGCCATGGACAGCATTCCACGCATCTCGCGCGCCCAGAAGGTGGACGCGCTGAGTTCCATGGCGAACATCGCCGGCTACCGGGCCGTGGTGGAAGCGGCCCAACATTTCGGACGCTTCTTCACCGGCCAAATCACGGCCGCCGGCAAGGTTCCCCCCGCCAAGGTGCTGGTGATCGGCGCCGGTGTTGCGGGCCTGGCCGCCATCGGCGCCGCGAAGAGCATGGGCGCGATCGTGCGTTCCTTCGACACCCGCCCCGAGGTCAAAGAGCAGATCGAGAGCATGGACGCCGAGTTCCTGATGCTCGACTTCGCAGACGAGGATGGCTCCGGCGAGGGCGGCTACGCCAAGGTCATGAGCCCCGAGTTCATCAAGGCCGAGATGGCGTTGTTTGCCGAGCAGGCGAAGGACGTGGACATCATCATCACGACCGCCCTGATTCCGGGCAGGCCGGCACCGCGGCTGATCACCGCCGAGATGGTCGAGTCGATGAAAGACGGCAGCGTCATCGTCGACCTGGCCGCCGAGCAGGGCGGCAACTGCGAATTGACCGAACCCGGGAAGGTTGCCGTACACCACGGCGTCACCCTCATCGGCTACAAGGACCTGCCGAGCCGCCTGGCCGCACAGTCCAGCCAGCTTTACGCGACCAATCTGCGGCACCTGTTGACCGACCTCACACCTGAGAAGAACGGCCAGATCGTGGTCGACATGGAGGACGAGGTCATCCGCGGCGCAACGGTCTGCAAGGACGGCGAAATCACCTGGCCGCCGCCCGCGCCGACGCTCTCCGTGGCGGGACCAAAGACAACTTTGGCGCCCGTAGCCGTGCCCGAGGAGAAGAAGCCCTCGCCGATGGGTCCGATCGTCGGCATGGTGGTCGCGGGCCTGGCGCTGCTGGGTCTGGGAGCGGTCGCGCCCGAATCCTTCATGGCGCACTTCACGGTGTTCGTGTTGGCCTGCTTTGTCGGTTACATGGTGATCTGGAACGTGAAGCCCGCCTTGCACACGCCGTTGATGAGCGTGACCAACGCCATCTCCAGCATCATCGTGATCGGCGCGTTGATGCAGATCAGTGCGAGCGACCCGCTGGTGGGCGGAATCGCAGCGGGAACGGTGTTGTTGGCGAGCATCAACATCTTCGGCGGTTTCGCGGTCACCCGCCGCATGCTCGAAATGTTCAGAAGGTGAGGCCGTTATGATCAACGCAGGAATCATTACTGTATCGTACATTATTGCGACCATTCTCTTCATCCTCGCCCTCGGCGGACTGTCCAACCAAGAAACCGCCCGGCGGGGGAACTGGTACGGCATCATCGGCATGGCGATCGCCCTGG
Organism: uncultured Fimbriimonadaceae bacterium; assembly: GCA_964370995.1. Classification (GTDB taxonomy): domain Bacteria; phylum Armatimonadota; class Fimbriimonadia; order Fimbriimonadales; family Fimbriimonadaceae; genus JAMLGR01. The sequence continues at coordinate 2,220 of CAYJMZ010000050.1, forward strand.
TTGCGACGGTGCTGGGCCGGGTCACGCAGCATTACGAAGTCTTGCTCGCCGCCCTGGTGATCGGCGGAAGCGTCGGGCTGCTGGCGGCTCGGCGCGTGCAGATGACCCAAATGCCAGAGCTCGTCGCCATCCTGCACAGCCTGGTGGGCCTAGCGGCGGTGGCGATCGGATTCGCCAACTTCATGGACCCGGTGAAGCACCTGTCGGGTGTCGAGCTCACCATTCACGACATCGAGACTTACCTGGGCGTGCTGATCGGCGCCGTGACGCTTTCGGGGTCTGTGATCGCCTTCGGTAAGTTGTCCGGGCGCATCGGCGGCAAGCCTTTGACTCTGCCGGGGCGGCATTGGCTGAACCTCGTCCTACTGGTCGCCACCATCTGGTTTGGGCGCGAGTTCGTGCTGCAATCGGCCGCTGGCGCCGGCATCCAACCGCTCATCGTCATGACGGTCATCGCCCTGGTGTACGGCGTCCACATGGTCATGGCCATCGGCGGCGCCGACATGCCGGTCGTGGTGTCGATGCTCAACAGCTACTCGGGATGGGCGGCTTCCGCGACCGGCTTCATGCTGGGCAACGACCTGCTGATCGTCACCGGCGCGCTGGTCGGTTCCAGCGGTGCCATTCTCAGCTTCATCATGTGCCGGGCGATGAACCGCAAGTTCCTCGCCGTGATCGCCGGCGGCTTCGGCACGGGAGGAGGAACCGTGGTGGCTTCAGCCGATCAGCAGGGCGAGGTCATTGCCATATCCGCCGAAGAAACGGCAGAGCTTCTCACAGACGCCAAGGAAGTCATGATCATCCCCGGATACGGGATGGCCGTCGCCCAAGCGCAACATATCGTGTATGAGATCACGCGGGCTCTGCGCGCCAAGAAGGTCAACGTCCGGTTTGGCATTCACCCGGTCGCGGGGCGTATGCCGGGGCACATGAACGTGCTGCTGGCCGAGGCCAAGGTGCCTTACGACATCGTGTTCGAGATGGATGAGATCAACGATGACTTCCCAAACATAGACGTTTCGATCGTGATCGGCGCCAACGACATCGTCAACCCCTCGGCGCTGGACGAACCCGACGGCCCGATCGGCGGCATGCCGGTGCTGGAGTGTTGGAAGGGCAAAATGACCATCGTGCTCAAACGCAGCATGGCCACCGGCTACGCGGGCGTGCAGAACCCGCTGTTCTTCAAGGAGAACACCCGCATGCTGTTCGGCGACGCCAAGACTAGCCTGGAGGCGGTGTACAAAGCGCTGGGATAGGGAGCGCCACCGCCGTCACTTGCCGGAACCACCTATAGCGGAATCCCACTCCTCCAGACTCGGATCGAGTTCCAACGCCCTGCGATGATCCGCGTCGGCGCGGGCCTTGTCGCCAAGCTCCTCGTACACCGCCGCGCGGCTCACGGTGGCCGAGACGCTTTTGGGGTCGAGGCGCAGAACGCGGTTCAGGAGATCCACCGCGTCCCTGTACCGCCGGGCCTCGACCGCCTCGTACGCTTGATGGGAGAGCCAACTCACCGACCACGGAGACCAGAACAGCGGCACCATCGACAGCACGGCCAGCAGCGACAAGCCTGCGCGACACAGGTGCACGCGCACCTTCCCCGTCGAGCCCGCGACCGCCAGGCCGAACGCCAGGCCCGACACGTGCGCGGCGTTCCCCACCTCCCAGACCTGGAGAGCCGTCGCGACGATGCACGCGACCATCCACGCCAAGAAGATCTGGGCCGTGCGGGGCGTGACCACGCGCTGGAAGTGCGGGTAGCGGTCCCGGGCCAGCCACATGAACCCGAACATCGCGTAGGCGACGCCCGAAGCCCCGATGCCCATGTCGCCGCTGAACGCGAGTTCGACCGAGGAGCTTACAAAGGCGGACGCGACGATGAACGCCAGGTATGGCACCGCGCCGATCGTCCGCTCGAGCCGAGACCCCAGCATCCAGAGCCAGTAGCCGTTGAACGCGAGGTGCAGGGGATCGACGTGCACGAACGCCGAAGTGACGAGCGCCCAGTACGCCCCGTCCCACACCGAGTCCGCGGACGCATAACCGAACCTCTCCATCGCGTCCCACGAGCCGCTCTGGCCCTGCGCGGTGATTCCCAGAAAGATCGCCGCGCAGGCCGCGAGAGCGAGATAGGTGATCCAAGGATGCCCAACGAGCTCGGGGGCGCCGTGTTTCGTTCCTTTGAGCTCTCGAGGTTCGTCGCCCGATACCAGATCGATCCCCATCGCGCGGATTGTACTTGGTGAGGCGTCTTCTCGAGCGACGGGCCGAAGGTGACGGCGCCACCGCACGCCCTCACGTGCGCGAAGAACGCGGGCACGCCATCAGGGGGTCGTTGGAACTGTTCCGCAGTTCTGATCGTAAGATTCTAAACGTGGGAGCACAATAATGGGAGTGTCATCTCTGCTGTTTGGACTAGCGATTGTTCTCTTGGGCCAATCCCCGAAGGTCGAAGTCGCCGAAGGGCGATTCATCTATCCCGGAGTCGAGATGACGGGGGCTCCCAATCCAGGTGAGCCCTTTTCGGTGTGGCGAGTGGATGGGAACATCTGCGTGCGACAAGGCGAGCGGTTCACCGTCCTAAGGTCTACCGATATTTGGGTGTTCATCGACAGTCAGGAGAAACGGGGTGTTGTCATCAAAGACGGATCGTCCGAGGGCGTCGCAGCGGAGTTCGCTCGAAAGATCTTTCCGCTTTGGCCGGGCCGATATGGATTTGCAGCCACGAAGGAACAGTTTCTCTCCAAAATCAACGGCGGTTTCGGTCGCGTGGGCCATGAAGAGGCGAGCGGGTTCGTGGACATTTACGAACTCACGGACCGAGAGAACGCTTCGATCACGACAACTTGGATGATGAGCAAGACTGACAATGAGCCGGTGAACATGGCCTGGGTTTATAGCTCCACACCGGGCGGTGTCCCGAGGAGTATGAGTTACCTCGCGAACTTCCGAACCACTGACTACAAGGACGACCACTTCGCCGTTCCCAGAGGAATAAAGATTGTCGACGCTGATGCAGATTTGAAGCCGCTAGAACCCGATTCTAAGTTTAAGAGTAGATCGGACATCGAGGTTTGGCTCCAACGCCATGAGGCAACGAGGTGGTCGGAACAGAGCGGAGATGCCCCGTTGACCGAGATTGCAAGGGGCGCGTTTGTCTATCCAAGCAAGAACGATTTCGTCACCGAATCCCTAGATGTTTGGAGAGACGGCGATCGCATTTGTGTCAACCAAGGGCAACGCTTCACAACTCTGAAGCTCAAGGAGGAGTTGTTCTTTATTGACCATAAGCAGAAGGTGATCGTTGAGGCTCAAGCTTCAAGGAGCGGAATTGCTTGGCGTCACGCGAGACTGATCGTGCCGGTCATGCCCGGTACCTTTGGGCTCCGCAATTCGAAGGAGGAGTTTCTGGCATTTGTGAAGGATGCAGGAGTCAAGGTAAGAGAAGATCCACGGACGGATCCGCCCACCATAGACTATGAGAATTGCTCCGACCCAGAATTTCCCGGCCGGTTCACGGATTGGTCCATCCGGACGAGCCCGGATGGACCCGAGACCTTTGCTTGGTGGTGCCACCGCGAGAACGCAGAGGATATGAGAATCATGGGATACCTTTCGGACGGGTTGTTCAAGCCTTCATCTCCGCCGGATCATTTGTTCGAAGTACCAACTGGCTATACGAGGGTTAAGGTGGACAGCGATCTCAAGCCAATTGATTCCTCATCCCGATTCAATTCCAAAGGCGACATCGAGACGTGGCTTATCCGACACCATGCTCTCTCAGTTGGCTCTAGCTAAAGTTCGCTTTGGCAAGAAGAAATGGTTGATCTTCCCAATTTGCATAGTCCTCTGTCTCGAAGAGGCATCCTTCCTCCGATTAGCGGAATTGGTGCTAATTGTGTGCGCGGTTGCCTCCTAAGCGTGTTTGACCCCGCCAGCGTCCTTTCGTGTTGGTGTGCTTACAATCAGCACCTTGACTGCTTCTCGCTCTGTGGTTGGGCCCCTCCTTGGCCCTTTAATTGGAATACCTGGAGGTTAGTATGCAATTACGTGACGCCGGGTTCGCCTGCGCCTGGCGGGGGCAGTGGGGGAATCCCTTCACCGCGTTGACGGGGCGCGCCGGGGTGGCCCTAGTGGTTTCCTCCGCCCTATCATCGATCCTGTTTGGGACCGTGCTCTTTGGGGGTCTTGCTTGCTCTGTGAAGAAGGGTGAGCCAGATTGGAAGGCGGTGGTCGGTAGCTGGGGTAGTGTTCGCTCGGCCGCGTACCAGGTGAGGCTTCGACGGCAAGCAGATGGCCATAGCGTCGATCTCTACCGATACACGCTGGAGTTTCGGGCCAACAGTCTTCATATTGAGCTCGAATCCGGTTTGGACCTTCGGATGGTGGCGCACTTTTCTGAGGGTGTGTTGCAAGAGGAAGACGTTGCCCCGAAGTCATTTTCGGAGATCTTCTACGAATCGGGGCCCGCCGACGTGAATCTCGCGGAGTTGCTCGCGCTCGTGAACGATCCTCTGAACCCGTTTGGCCTAATTGCTGGGCCTCCTTCGAATAGAGCTGTAACACCCATGGGATACCAGTTCGAGTGGCAATTGAGCGAACGAGATTGGAAGAGAACCATCCGTGTCACCGTAGATCGAAGGACCCTCCTGCCAACCGAGTGTCGTATCAGGGGCGCGAGCGGAGCCGAGGTTATCGCCACCTACGATTTTGGCGCCATCGTTGGCAACTGGCAGGTTTCCTCCAGCGCCTTGCAGCGCCTCCAGCCAGCGGAAGACTGGAGAGAGGCAGCACGCAGGTCGCTGCTGCTTGGCAAGATGCGAGAGCTGAGCTCGAATCAAGTTCCAGATCCAGAGTCGGCGCCCAGGGATTCATTTTCCGGTTACTTGGATGAGTGGCGTGCCTCTACGGATGTGCGGAGATTGTCATCGCTCGTGGAGGCAAGGAGGCTAGCCGAACGGTTCCCTGCGTTGCCGGTTGCTTGGCCAGTACCTACCGATGTTTGGTTCCGGAACATCTCCGACTTGCCTGCATTCAGGTTGGAATACTCCAGCCAGGGAGTTCGTTGGCGAGTGCAAATCAGCTTTGGCGAGAAGGCAACTGTCGCGTTCAAGTATCACCTTCAAGGCGCAGACCGGACGGTGGAGCAGCTTGGAAGAGCTGTCGCATGGTCGGATGGCTACGCCTCTCAGGGCATTGGGGGCAGTTCATCATGGATTGAAACCAAGGTCGGCGCGCTCATTGAGGTCGACGCCATGCCGGGGGACTCGGAGACTCTGCAATTGCGGACAATCGAGCTTTTGCTGCAGCTTGCCCTGTTGCCCACCAACTAAGATTGGTCGTGCCACGACGGGTCGAACCCTCGGGTAATCCAAGACTGGCGTGGTAGTACTCGTACGCCGCCGTTCGGGCGGTCGTCTTGTAGTGTTTGATCTTGCGCTCGGCGGTCACCAGGGCATCGGTCCTTACCGGGCCAGGCCCTCCACGAATATGGGATTGGGCTGACGCCACCCTCCTTGAGCACCCTGCGTGCTACGTGTCGGTCGAGACTAAGTCCCACTCCTCCTCTTCGTAGCGGATCAGCCAGTTGAGGGCGTGGTGGCGCTCCTAGACGACCCCGACGGCCCAATCGGCGGCATGCCGGTGCTGGAGTGTTGGAAGGGCAAAATGACCATCGTGCTCAAACGCAGCATGGCCACCGGCTACGCGGGCGTGCAGAACCCGCTGTTCTTCAAGGAGAACACCCGCATGCTGTTCGGCGACGCCAAGACTAGCCTGGAGGCGGTGTTCAGGGCCCTGGGATAGGTTTGTCACAGATGACCAGTCATGTTGACTGGTCATCTGTGGTACAATCCCCCCATGGTGCTCAGCGCGAGCGAGTTCAAAGCCAAGTGCCTCGAGTTGCTTGACCGTGTGTTCGAAACGGGCGAGCGCATCCAGGTGACGAAGCGCGGCCGAGTCGTGGCCGAGTTAGGCCCGGCCTCCCCCGATCAAGGGTCGCCCGCCAAGGCGGGCTTTGCGCGCGAGCAGATCGCGATCTACGGCGACGTTGTTGCACCCAGCGGCGAGGAGTGGGAAGCTCTCAAGTGATCGTCCTCGACACGCACATGTTCCTCTGGTACGTCGCGGGCGACGAGAGGTTGACGGCCACCGTGAAGAAGGCGTTGGAGGACAACCCCGGCGAAGTGTGGGTGCCCACGATCTGTCTGTGGGAAGCCCTGATCTTGGCCGAGCGGGGGCGCATCGAGATCAAGGACGAGAACCCCGGTGCCGCCCTGCGTCGGTGGATCCAACAAGCAGGCTTCCAAGAAGCGCCTCTCACCGGGGAGATCGCCCTCCTGAGCCGCACCCTCGCCTTCGAACACTCCGACCCGGCCGACCGCTTCATCGCAGCCACTGCCCACGCCCTCGGGGCCCGCCTCGCCACCGCCGACGATCGCCTCAGGAAGTTGGATTGGATCGCCCTCATAGTGTGAGAATCCGGCGCGTCTGCCCCAGTACACTGCGCTCATGGAAATGGCCGATGCCTTTGCGAGGGATGGGTTCTGCGTCGCACGCGGCGTGTTCTCCGCGAAGCAGGTGGAGGAGCTGGAGCGCGAATTCGACCGGATCGTGTCCACGCTGATCGCGTCGGGCGAGGATACGAACGCGCGCTGGGGTGGGGCGGCAATGGATGCGCTCGATGCGGGCGCGTCCGTGGTGATCCACACGCACAACGTTCAGCAGTACTCCGGCGCTTGGTCGCGCGCGCTGTTCGAGCCCCGCTTCCTCGATGTCATTGAGTTGCTCCTCGGTCCGGACATCGTGCTCCACCATTCCAAACTGTTTCAAAAGCCACCGGAAAAGGGGGCCCCCTTCCCGATGCACCAAGACTGGTCGTACTTCCCCTCGGAGCGCGACACGATGCTTGCCGCGGTGATCCACGTATCTCGGGCCACCGATGAGATGGGTTGCCTGCGCGTGGTGCCCGGCTCGCACCGGATGGGGCGCTTGGAGGGTTCTTCGGGCCACTCGGTGCTGGACGGCTACTCCCTGGAGACCGCCCTGCCCCTCGAGGCCGAACCGGGAGACGTGGCCATCTTCAACTACCTCACAGTGCACGGATCCAAGCCCAATCGCTCCGCGCACACGCGCAAGACCGTGCTCGTACAGATGCTCGCGGGCGACGACTGCGTCGACGAAAGTGTCCCGCACACGAACGAGCGGCTGGTGCTGCGCGGATTCAACCACCAAGTGTCCCGCACGATCGCAGGTGGCGTGAAGTGATTCTGGGGGTGCTCGCGATGCTTACCATTCAGGGACCCGGCAACCTGAGGCTGTGGTATCGCCAGCCCGCTGCGGCATGGACCGAAGCTCTGCCCATCGGCAACGGACGCCTGGGCGCGATGGTGTTCGGCGGGGTCGTCGAAGAGCGCATTCAGCTCAACGAGGACACGATCTGGGCGGGACCACCCGTTCCGGTCCAACCCCAAGATGCCGGGCGGTACGTGGCGGAGGCGCGCGCCCTGTTCTTCGCTGGAAAACCGGCTGAGGGCGAGGCCTTGGTGCGCGCCAAGGTGCTGGGGCCACGCATCTCGCCGCGTTCGTATCAGCCGTTGGGAGACCTGCGTTTGACGTTCCAGTACCCCGGGGATGTGCTGGTCCCGGCCAACTACCAGCGCTCGCTCGACCTCTCCACTGGAGTCGCAGCAACCGCCTACGAGGTCGGGGGCGTAACCTTCACCCGCGAGGTCATCGCGTCCCACCCCGGTCAGGTGGTGGCCGTGCGCCTGTCCGCGTCCAAGCCAGGGGCCCTGAACTTCGACGCAACGTTTGATAGGCCGGGGAATGGGTCGTCCACCTCTTATGTGACGGATGGGTCCGATGGGGAGGCTCGGATGTCGGGCCAGGCCTCGCACGGCATGGAGCACCTGGGCGTGCGGTTCGCCGGAGTGGCGCGCGTGGTGGCCGAAGGTGGCACCACCAAGGGCAGCGGCGACCGCATCGAGATCCGGGGCGCGGACGCCGCAACCCTGCTGGTGGCTTCGGCGACCGACTACAACCGTGCGGACCCGGCAAAGCCCCTCACCCGCGACCGCGCCGCGGCGTGCCGCTCAACCCTCGACCAAGCGGCCAGGACCCCTTACGACACCCTGCGCCGGGCTTCTGCCAAGGACCTCGGGGCGCTCATGGGCCGTGTGGCGCTCGACCTCGGCCCCTCCTCCTCTCTGCCGACCGACGAGCGCCTCGAAGCGGTTCGAAACGGGGGAGCCGACCCGGATCTGCTCGCGCTCTACTTCCAATACGGCCGTTACCTGCTCGCGTGTTCGAGCCGTCCCGGGACGCTCCCCGCGAACCTGCAGGGCCTTTGGAACGAGCACCTCGAGGCACCGTGGAACGCCGACTACCACGTGAACATCAACCTGCAGATGAACTACTGGCCCGCCGAGGTGGCAAACCTCTCCGAGTGCCACGAGCCGTTCTTCGACTACATCGACCATGTGCGCCCCGCCGGCCGCGTGATGGCCCGCCGACTGGGCTCGACCGGGTTCGCCATGGGCCACGAGGGCGACGCGTGGTACTGGACCGCCGCGATCGGCGAGCCGGTGTGGGGCATGTGGCCGATGGGTGCCGCATGGTGTAGTTCACACTATATGGAGCACTACCGGTTCACGCAGGACAAGGCGTTCCTTCAAAGCCGGGCGTACCCCGTGCTGCGCGAGTGCGCGGAGTTCATCCTCGGATGGCTGGTGGAGGACCCGCGCACGGGTTTGCTGGTCTCCGGGCCCACAACTTCGCCGGAGAACTCCTACCGCCTCGGCGGCAAGAACCTGAGCCTGTCGATGGGACCCGCGATGGATCAGGAGATCGCGTGGCAGACGTTCACCAACGTGCTGGAGGCCGCCGGGTTGCTCGGGGTGAGCGATGCGTTTACGGCGAAGGTGTCCGATGCGCTCAAGAAACTGGCCCCACCCCAGATCGGGCGTGACGGCCGTCTGATGGAGTGGGCAGGCGAGTACGAGGAATCCGAGCCGGGGCATCGGCACATGTCGCACCTCTACGGCATGCACCCCAGCTTCCAGATCACGCGCGGGGGCACGCCCGACCTGGTGGCGGCCGCCCGCCGATCGCTGGACGCCCGTCTGGCCAAGGGCGGCGGGCACACCGGCTGGTCCCGAGCCTGGATCGTGAACTTCATGGCACGCTTCGGAGACGGCGACGCGGCGGCGCAACACCTTGACCTGCTGCTCGCGAAGTCCACACTTCCCAACCTGTTCGACAACCACCCCCCGTTCCAGATCGACGGCAATTTTGGCGCGACCGCCGGCATCGCCGAGATGCTGCTGCAAAGCCACGAGGGGTTCATCCGCCTCCTTCCCGCACTCCCGAAGGCGTGGCCAAACGGTGCCGTTCGCGGCCTGCGCGCCCGCGGAGGATTTGAGGTGTCGATGACTTGGCAGGGAGGACGGCTCAAAACCGCCGAGATCCGATCCATCTTCGGGGAGCGATGCCGAATCCAAGCGCCGGTCTCGGTGGATGTGACGGGCGGCGGCCGACGGTTGGCCTCAGGCTCAGGCGTGCTAGAGTTCGCCACAAAGACAGGCGCCGTCTACACGGTAAGGGGATAGGGTCCGGTTTTAGAGGGCGCGAACGCCAGTTAGCGCGTTAACATATTCCGGCGCCGGCGCAGGTTCCGTTGTAGAAGCTCCGCGTCATTGGAAAACGCGC
>CAYJMZ010000050.1:11940-13509 GCA_964370995.1 uncultured Fimbriimonadaceae bacterium
GGTTGCCCCCCCCCGGCTTATTGGCAACCCGCGACGGGGCGGCCCCGCACTCTAAAACCCCTTACTCGCCGGCGCGCTTGGCCCTCGCCGTGTGCTTCGCCTTGTTCCACGGGAATCGGCGATCGTCGCTGCGCGGCGTTGCGGGCATACCTCCGCTCAAGATGTATGCGCGGCGCGGGACTTCCGAGGTGTTCGGGCCGGCGTAGAGAAGTGTCGAGTGTTGAGTCGAACACCTCTACTGTGAGAACACCAGCCACGTTCGGCCCTTCGCCGGAACCGTAACCCGCACGAGCACGTTGCCGTCCGCCGCCACCGTCGCGCTCTCGTTGCGACCGCCCTCGCCGCGGATCGTCACACGCCGCGTAAGGCCCGCGTAGTAGAGGGGGATGGGCAGGTCGCGCACCACTTCCTTGTCCAAGGGGTTGTACACCATCGCCAGGGCCCGCTCGCGGCCACGCGGGTTGACCAGCATCATGCAGTCCACGTCGCGGCCATCCGGCCGACGCACGTGGATCACGTCGCCCGCCAGCACATCGCGATGCTGCCTGTAGAAGCCCGCCCACTTCGCGACGACCTGGCGCGTGGCATCCGTGTCGAACAGGCGCGGACCCCGGTAGCACGACATCACACCCGTGGCGAAGTTCTGGGCAAGGTGCGCCTCGTACTCGACCCGGTGTTCGTCGAGAGGCTCCAGTGTGGCCGCCGCGCCGCCGCCGTGGTACTCGACGAGCGGCAGCATCATCCAGCCCATGCTCGCCAGTTTGGCCCAGGTGCCGTCGTACACGTTCTGGCGGCCGATCACGATCTGCAGGTCGCGCGGCAGCGACCAGTTCTCCTCGCGATAGCCCATGCCCGTCTTGTTGGAGCCGCTGAAGAAGTACCAGTCCGGGGCGTTGATGAACACCGCACGCTTGCGGCACTCGTGGAAAAACAGGCGCTGCCGCTCCCAGTTCATGCGCACCGAATCCTCCAACCCCTTGTGATACTTGTGCGTCGCCGATGCGCAGGGGTAGCCGTGGTAGGGGCCATCGGTTTCGATGATATCCATCCCCGTGGTGTCGATGAACTTCAGCAGGCGTTCGAAGTAGCGATCGGAGTACTCCGAGCCCAGACAAAGCGAGGGCGGGTAAACGTCCTGCTCGGCGTTCGACTCCTTCGAGTAACTTGCGGTGGAGCAGAACAGCACGTACCCGCCGATCTTGATGCCCTTGCTGTGCGCGTAGTCGAAATCCGCCTTCATGCGCGCGATGTACGCGGGGTCCTCGTTGTTCATGTCGAACCCCGACCAGAACGTGAGGATCACCATCTCGAAACCCGTGGCTACGCACTGGTCGACCGCGCGCCGGATCGACTCCGAGTCGCTGCTGCGAAGGTGCATGAAGATGGGGTTCTCCTGCGTCCACGGGGCCAGGGTACGGTACATCCGGCGCCTAGCGAGGCTCTGCCGCTCGCGCTCCTCCGTGTCGTGCAGAAGCAGGAACGATCGGAAGCTGGTGAATTTGCCGCCCGCTTCGAGGCGCACATTGGGGCCCTGCGGGTACTGCGAGGTCAGCAACAGCCGCCCCTCGC
>CAYJMZ010000051.1:0-13456 GCA_964370995.1 uncultured Fimbriimonadaceae bacterium
CTGATCCCTGATCCCTGATCCCTGATCCCTGATCCCTGATCCCTGATCCCTGATCCCTGATCACTGATCCCTCCCTAGAGTCCCGCGGCCTTCAACACGTTGGCGTGCGTCTTGAAGTGCGTTTTGGACACTTCGGCGAGCGCGGCTGCTCCGTGCTTTCTTACAAACCGCACACCCGCGTCGATCACGGGGGATGTGGCGCCCTTGGGTAGGTCGATGGCGTACTGCTGGCCCAGTTGTGCCAGCCTCCTCAGGAACTCCGCGCGGGCGAGGATCGATGCTGCGGCCACGGCGACATCGCTCTCCGCGCGCACCATCGATCGGAGCTCTACTTGGCGGCCCTTGTCGAACAACGCGCGCCGAAGGCCCGAGGGATCGGCAAACTGGTCGGAGATGACCAAACTGCATTCCTGCTTCTCGAGCACGTCCTCGATCGCGCGCGCATGCCCCCACGCCAGGAGCTTGTTGAGGTTCCGAATCTCGGAGTAAAGCTGGTTGTACTTCGCCGGGCCGATCGACACGATCGCGTGCGGACACACCGCCCGAATGCGCGAGGCGAGCCGCGTGGCCGTGGCGTCCGTGAGCTTCTTCGAGTCCATCACGCCGTCCATCTCGGCCAAGTGCTCGGGACCAACGTAACACGCGGCGATCACCAGGGGACCAAAGAAGTCGCCCTTGCCGCTCTCGTCGACTCCGATGTGCCCTTCCGCCATGGAGGCCGAGTGTACCGTCCTACGACCGCGCCCCGGCTGGCAACTGGTTGCCGACGCGGGCCCGTCCCCGGCGCCAGTTGTGCGTGAGGGCCAGGAGCTCGGCCGCCATTGAGAGCGTCATAGCCAAACCCGCCGTGACGACCCCGGGCCAGCGCATCGCAACGCCCGCCGCCAACGCCGCCACCAAGCATCCCATGGCCACAAGCACCGCTTGGAGACGGGCGACCGTGAGGTGGTGGGCGGTGAGCATCCCCCGCACGTAGGACTGCAGGGCGCCCAGCAGGGGCATGGCCGCGCCCACCAGGTAGGCCACGTGGGCCATCGCGACCGTTTCGGCATTGCTTCCCAACGCCCGGGTGAAGAACCACTGGTCAATGCCCAGAAGCGCGAACACCACGATCGAGGCGCTCATCACCCACCCCACCGAGGTGCAGAATCGCCGCAGGGTTTGGGCGGACGCCGCGTCGCGGTACAGCGCAACCACCACCTCGGGCAGCGCGAACACCACGGTGCGGTGTAGGAACAGCACCGTGGTCGCCACCTGCCACGCCGCGAGCGACAGCACCGAGTTCGGCGCGCGCGCCAGGGCGGCACTCACGACAAGCCCCGACATCAGCATCACCATCGTCGTGGCGGTGAGGGGCAGATGGAACTTCGCGAGGCCTCGGAGGGTCACCGCACCGGGATCCCCATGGGGCTCGTCCCAGTCGAAGAACGCCTCGCGGATCACGCTCCGGCTGACGCAGTGCACGAACAACGCCTCGGCGCCGACGGCACACACAAGGGCGGTGGCTGCGATGGAGATGCCCGGCCAATCGGTCGCCAAGAACAGGGCCACCGCAGACGTGCCCATCATGGCCACGCGGACGCCCGTGCCCCACCCGATCAGCCGGGTCTTTCGGTAGCGGATGAGGATGCCTTGAAGGTAGCGCCGCCACCCGATCAGCGCGCTCCAAGGCACCATGATCAGCATGCCGAGCCGGGCGGCCTCGGCGACCGGGGCCGGAATGTCGAGCAAACCGCGCGTGATCCACCCGTAGAGCGGCGTGGTCGCAATCGCGAGATGCACGACCGTGACCACCACCATCAGGATCTGCGCGAAACGCGTGATCACGCGAAACGCCGATCGGTCGCGCGCGAGCGTCGTGGCGGTCGACAACAGGTCGATCACCGGACTCTCGATCCAAAGCGCGAGGCTCATGAGGATCAGGAACGCCGCGGTGTTCACCTGACCGTCGGGCCGCCTGGCGATCATGGCGACAGACACGGGCCCCTCGACCGCCATGAAGATCCACGACAGCGCGAGGGGACGGTATAGCGACAACACCAAGCGCTGGGTCAGCGGCTCGTCGCGAGTCCCCGCATTACCCACCGCCGCCCGACTTGACCGCCGGGTATACGCCGGGCTGCTTTCGCGGGGTCTTGCCCTTCTTCAGTTCGGCCTGCAGGTGCTGCACGGCCTTCTCAAGTTGGGGGTCCCCACCCTTGGCCACCAGGTCCGGCCGTGCGTCGACGTCAATGTCGGGTTCGACGCCGTTGTTTTCGGCGATCCACTTGCCCGTCTTGACGTCGTAGATGCCGAACTCGGGAGAACTCAGGAACCCGCCGTCGATCAGCGGCGCGCCACCCTGGATGCCCACGAGGCCGCCCCACGTGCGTGAACCGATGAGCGGTCCCATGCCCGCGTTTTGGAAAAGCCACGGCAACATGTCGCCGCCCGATCCCGCGTAGCCGTTGATCAGCATCGTCATCGGCCCTTGGAACGTCTGCGTGGGGAACGCGATGTCCGCGCCGTTGCGCTGCTTCAGGGCCGTTGCCACCTGGCGGCCAAGCTTCTCGATGAAGAACGTCGGGATCATCCCGCCCCCGTTGAAGCGCTCGTCGATGATCAGGGCGTCCTTGTCGCTCTGCGCGTAATAGCCCTTGATGAACTCGATCACACCCGGCATCGACGTGTCCGGCACGTGCAGGTAGCCGATCCGGCCCCCCGAGAGCTCGCCAACGCGCTTGCGGTTCGCCTCGACCCACTCGATGTACCGTAGCGAGGTCTCCGACGCGATCGGGCGCACACGCACCTCGCGCGATCCCTCCATCCCGGGGCGGTCGCTCACGGTGAGCGTGACCGTCTTGCCCGCGGTGTTCACCAGCAGCGCGTCGGGGTTGTCGTTCGCGCCCAGCGGCTTGCCGTTGATCGCGAGCAGGTACTCGCCCACCTTGACGTTCACACCGGGCTCGCCGAGGGGCCCCCGACGGCTCTCCTCGAAGTTGAGGCCAGGGTAAATCTTCGAAAACCGGATCTTATTCGCGTGGCTCTCGTAATCCGCGCCAAGCTGCCCCGTAGGCACGCCGGGCGCCCCGGGCACATCGCCGCCGCCCACGTAGGCGTGCGACGTTCCCAGTTCGCCGAGCATGAGCCCCAACACGTAGTTGAGGTCCGCGCGGTGCGCCACGAACGGCAGGTACTCCGCGTACTTCTTGCCGATCGCGTCCCAGTTCAGCCCCAGCATATTGGGGTCGTAGAATCGGTCGCGCTCGAAGCGCCACGCCTCCCAGAAGATCTGGCGCCACTCCGCGCGCGGATCGACCACGGTCTCTACCGCACCAGTGTCCACCCGCCCGTCGCCAGGCTTCTGGCCGGGCTTCGCGTCGATGATGCCGAGCACCGGGCCCGCCATGTAGGCGATCTTGGTGCGCTTGGCGTTCCACGTGAACCCGTTGGCGCCCGCGAGGATGGCCGCAGGCTCCTTGGCGCCCATGTCGTACTTCATGAGCGTCCCGCCGATTAGGAAGAACACCCCGTTGTCGGCCCCCGCGATGAAGGGGTACTTGCCAGCCGCCATCGGAAGGGCAAGCGCGCGATCGGCGAGCCCATCGAGGTCGATTCGCATCTCCTTCGGCTCTTCCGGCTTCTTCTTGTCCTCGCCCGCGGTCTCCTCGTCGGAGGCGGGGATCAGAGGGTTGGCGAGGTCCTTGTTGAGCGGCAGCACGTAGATGCGCTGCGAGTTCTCCATCTGCATGATGAACTCGAAGTCGCCCGGGGTCGGGTTGAACGTGCGGCCGGACACCAGGTACAGATACTTGCCGTTTAGGTCGAACGTCGCCGCGTCGTCGCGGAAGTAGCCCTCGGTCACCTTGTGCAGCTTCGCGCCCTCGACGTCGTAGAGGAACACCGCGCCCATGAGGTTGTCGCCGGACAGCACGCACACGATCCACTTGCCGTTGGGCGACCAATCGTAGGGCGGCGCGCCGCCGTGCGTCTCGGAGAACGCGACCGTGCTCTGTTTGGTCTTGGGGTCGAGGATGCAAACCTCGCCTTTGATCGTGCTGAAGGAGATCTTCTCGCCGTTGGGGGACCACTGGAATGCCGAGATGCGCCGTGTGCTCTCGGCGCTCAGTGCCGTGGCTTCGCCGCCCATCTGCGGACGCGAGTAGATCTGCACCTCGCCGCTCTGGTCGCTGAGGTAGGCGATGGTCTTGCCATCGGGCGACCACGCCGGCGCCTGCTCGCGCGCTCGGGCGGATTCGGTCAGGTTGCGGGTGTCGCCGTTCTTGGCGGGCACGCTGAACAGCTCGCCGCGCGCCTCGACCGCCACCCGAAGGCCCGAAGGCGACAGCGACAGATCCTTGATTTCGCCGCCGAGTTTGCGCAGGCCGGGCCGAGCAGACAGCAGGTCGTCGCGCACCTCGGCGGTCAAACGATCCACCTTCCTGGAGGCGATGTCAAACGCGCTCAGATAGCCGTCTCGCTCGAACACGATCGTTTTGCCGTCGGTCGAGGGGTATCTGATGTCCGCGTCGTCGTACCGCGTGAGCTGCTCGATCTTCTTGGCCTTGGTGTCGTAGGCGTAGAGGTTGACCGTGCCCTGATTCTTGTCGCTCACATAGTACACGGTGTCGCCAACCCACATGGGCTCCCAGCTGTTCTCGCGCCCGGACGGAATCTCGGAGTAGGTCTGCGTGTCGAAATCCCAGAAGCTGATCCTGCCCTGGGACCCGCCGCGGTATCGCCTCCAGTTGAACTCGTGCGAGCCGAATCGGTTGTACGCCGCGTGCTTGCCGTCCGGAGAGAAGGACACGTCGGACATCTCCACCAGTGGCGTTTCGATGGGAAGCCCCCCCTTGACGCCGATCAGCCACAGCCGCTCTTGCCGGTTGCTGACACTGCCGTGGGTCGACGAGTAGGCGATCTTCCCGTCGGGGGTCCAGTTGAGCATGAAGTCGGTTTCTGGCGCAAACGTGAGCCGCTTGGGCTCTCCGCCCTGGGACGGGATCACGTACACGTCCGCATTGCCGTCGTAGATCGCGGTGAACGCGAGCCACTTGCCGTCCGGCGAGAAGCGCGCCCGCGCCTCATTTCCGATGTGAGAGGTCAGGCGTCGCGCGAAGCCGCCCTTGCGGTCCGACGTCCAGAGGTCGCCTGCATACGTGTACACGACGGTGTTCCCGTAAATGGCGGGGAAGCGCATCAACCGCATCTCTCCGGTCCCACCCTGCATCGCGACCGCCAGGCTCAACGCTTGTATCAACATCTGCTGTGATCTCCCTCGGCCCGCCCATGGACCGCTACGCAATTATGGCAAGCCCAAGGCAGGGGGAGGGACTTTTCCCGTGCCACCCCCGTGTCGGGGGTGTCCCGATTGTCGGCGCGGGCCCACCGCGGTCAATCGGGACGAGCCCCGTGCCACCCCCGTGCCGGGGGTGTCCCGATGCTCCGCAGCACGGCCCGGAGGCGACTCCGAGCCATCTCCAGGGTCAGTATGCCGGCGAACCTCAACCCACACCAATTGGCGAGGAGCCCTGCTGGCGGACGTGCTCGAGAACACGCCATGATTGAGACGTACACTCTAATCGGCGTCATGGTGTTGCTTGCAGTTTCAGAGTGTGCAACGAGAGCCTTCTGGGGGGCCGGTCGGAAGTTCTGGCTCGCTGCTCTTCTCTGCTCGAACGGAGTTGCAGTCGCCTTCTGTATAATGCAGGCTTCGTTTCTTGCCGTCGTGCGAAGGTTCCAGAGTCCCCGCGTCCGCCAGTCGCGGCAGTTCCCAATCTCGCCACGCACTTCTGAATCGCAACGCCGCAATTTGGGAGTGCGACGATTCATCGGCGCTTTCGCAGCGTCTGGCCAGCCACCGTGCAAGCGGAGCGCCAACCAGGGTCCCCGCACGCCGATGAATCGGCCAGAAAACCAAAGCGCGGATGAATCCACGCACTTCCACATTGGCCCGCTCCTCCCCCAGTCGTCAATCTTCAATTGCGGTCGCCGCTCTATGCCCTGTGGAGGACTGGTCGTGTTTGGCGGCAACTGCCCGTGTTCATGATGCACCTCAATGGGTGTCGGCGCCGCTCCAAGTGGCGGTTTCGGGGAACCTGCGCCAGCCGGTGATGACGCTTCTCAATGGGGGAGCAGACCCCAACCCGAAGACGCTGCCACCATCATCCACCCTCCAACTTGAAAGGGCATTTGGATTTACGACTCAGAACACTAGCGGAAACGGGCGGAAGGCAAGAGAGGATGAACGGTTTCGGGGTCGGAATCCGCGAGACGCGGAAGCCACCTTGGGGGAATCGAGAGCGTTGCCCGGACCACCTGCCACCCCACCCCGCCAGGGCCGTCCGATGGCAAGGGGGTAAAATGAGCGTTCACGCCGATTCGCGCCCTTTCGCGCGCGGCTGGACCAGGAGATTTTTTGCGATGTCAGTATTGAACGCCACCACGCGCGACGCCACCAAGCCGCACATCCTGCGCCGTTCGGGCATGGTGCCGATGGCGCTGATCGAGCGCGGCAAGGACAACCACCTCATCCAAGCGAAGGCCGACGAGGTGCGCTTGGCTTTGGCCCACGCGCACGGTGCGGGCATCATCGATCTGGCCATCGAGGGCGAGAAGAGCCACCGCAACGTGATCGTCAAGCAGGTGGACCACGATGCCATCCGCCGCGTGATCCTCAACGTGACCGTCATGCAGGTCAAGATGGACGACCTCATCACGCTGGACGTCGCCGTGCACCAGACCGGCGTGCCGGCCGAGGTTGCGGCGGGCAACGCGATCTTGAGCCAGCCCACGACGCATCTCAGCATCAGGGCCAAGGTTTCAGACGTGCCGAACTCCATCGATGTGGACGTGTCGGGAATGGACGTCAACACCACGATCTCCGCGAGCGAGATCACGCTGGCGCCCGGTCTGGAACTGATGAGTTCGGCAGACTCGACGCTGTTCACCTGCACGCTGCCTCAGGTTCAGGCCGTTGAAGAAACGGAGGTCGAGGTGGGCGAGGAGCCCTCGCTCGTTGGCGGAGAGGGCGGCGACTCCGACTCGTCCGAAGCGTAACCCTATTGCAAGCAACGAGGAGCCGGAACACAGGCTGGGAGCCTGTGCTACACTTCCGCGCGAATCTTATGGTGGAGGCGGAGAGAATTGAACTCTCTTCCAAAACCGTCTTCCAGTCGTTACCACGAGCGTCTCCCCTGTACTTTGTCTTAACGCCGCTCTCTGCCGGGGTCACCTGAGCGGTCGTCCAGTCCGATTGTTTTAGGCGGGTTTGCTACGAACAGAAGCTCGCCCGACGATCCGGATTTGTTTTACACCCCGACTCCTTCCTACCGGTTCGGAAGAAGGGGACGACACGGGTTTTACGCCGCGTAAGCGTAGCTGTTATTCGCAGTTACTTTTTTTGCCGCTTTTAACGAGGCCAACGGCGCCTCGGCTCGCAACGGAAGGTTGATGCGGCTCTGTCGAACCCGTTCGCCCCCACGTTCCATCAGTATAGAACGTCGGCGGGGTGGAGTTTGTTCCAGAATTGACGACTGACGACTGGAAAGAGGCATCAGCAGTCGTCAGTCGTCAGTAGTCAGTCGTCAGTTTCACCCGCCACCCACGAGACTGGCCACAAGGAACGCCTCCTCGACCGGGGTGGCCGCAAGCGCGACCAGGGCGGGGTTGGCGCTGTTCTTGGCCAGCAGGTTCAGGGCACCCGGCTCATCGCCTGCAGAGTACCGATCGAGGGCGGCCCTGAGGTCGGGGCGAGATCGCAGCGCGGGCTTGAGGTGTTCAAGAAGCGCTTCGACGAGCGCCATGCCCTCCGTGGACATCAGCCGATACGTCGTAGGCTCGACCGCGACGATGCGCGCGACTCCCAGGAGGCATCTCCGCCGCGTGGTCATCGACACGCACAACTGCGCCACACCGAGGATCGCGGGGATGTCGGGCACGCCGCCGACGCACCCGAGCGCGTAGGCGACCTCCGAGGCGGCCTCGTCGCCGAACTCGAGCAGCGACTGGCGAAGTTGGGGCGCGAGTTCGGTCATCGCGAGTTCGGAAGCGGCCTCGGCGGCTGCGATCCTCACGCTGGGATGGGGATCGAGCAGGGCGTCGCCCACCACGTCCTGGGCCTCCGTGGCACCCAGCACCCTCAGGGCCTGCAGGCTGGCGCGGCGCAGGTCGGCGTCCACGCGCTCGGCCGCAGCCGCCACAAGGGGCCCGATCGCGTCGGCGTTCCCCACACGTCCCAAGGCCTTCGCTGCGGCTCGGCGCAAGAGTGAGCGCGGGCTTTGCAGAAGGTCCACCAGCGCCGGTACGGCCTTTGCGTCGCGCAGCTCGCCGAGCGCCTCGACGGTCTCCTCTTCGACGAGGTCGGGGTGCTCGACGATCATGTGCAGCAGAGCGGCGCCCGCGGAGCGGTCCTGCAGGCGAGCGAGCGCTTGGGCCGCTGACCGCCGTACGCGCGGCGATGGATCGTGTAGGGCCTTGATGATCTCGTCGGCGCCCAGGGAGTAGTGCGTGTCGGCCACCTGTCCGATGGCCTCCTCCCGACTCTCGGCGTTGGTGCTCTTAGACAGGCTGCGCATGGCGCGGATCCCGCCGGGGGTGGTGTGCCTCAGCTGTTGGAGCGCCGTGCGTATCTTGATCGCACCCTCCTCGCGCACGGGGGCGAGGAAGAAGACCGCAAGAAACCGCAGCACCATGGAGGTGCCAAACACCCATTTGTAGGCCTCTGGGGCCGCGAAGACATGCCGCAACTGCGTGAGCAGCGCCGCGCCGAGCAAAGGGGCCACGCCACCCACGATCGCTTGGATGCCGAGGCCGACCCCGATGTACGTCGCTCGATCCTCCGCCTTGGCCGTGGCCAGCAGCAGGTTGAACTGGCAAAGCCCAACACCGGCCCACACCGCACCGACGAAAACGTGCGATGTGAGCAGCACGACCGTGTTCTGTAGTTCGCGCCCCGGGTAGCAGAACAGCCACATGAGAGGCGTTACGGCCACACCGAACCCCACGAGGGTGAGCATCGGCTTGTTGCCGTACTTGTCGGCGAGAAAACCCCACATGCGCGCGAAGATCAGGTAGCCGATCGCGTGCATGAACCCCGCGGCTTGGATGATCGTGAACGGCAACTTGAGGCTTTCGAGGGCGAACGCGCTGAACAGGTTGCCCGGCAGCGCCTGTCCGAACACGAACAGGGACAGGAACAGCAGAACGCGGCGGAAATTACGGTCCTTGAACGGCTCGCCGAACGCGCGGGTGCCATCGCGCACGGTCTGCCGCACGGGGTTGGGCCGAGGAAGGTCGCGCATGCGCAGGAACTGCCACAGGCTCATTCCGGCGCAGAAGATCCCGAGGCTGAAGATCGTGGCGTAGCCGATCCCCTCCTGACCGGAGCGGCGGTACGCGTCGAGGATCAAGCCGCCGACCACGCCCACGGACGCGCCCACGCCCGTCGCCACCGCATTTCGCCGGCTGAAGTACCACCCGCGCGAACCGGACGGCACCATCTCGGCCAGCCAGTCGTTGTAGATGGGGTTCACGGTCAGAACCGCCGCCGAGGACAGCCCGATGCAGGTCGCGAGCACCCAGAGTTTCAGCGTGTCCGGGATCGGCAGAAAGGGAAGGGCGATCAGCGGGACGTAGAGCAGGCGCCACAGGAGTCCCCCGACGAACACAAAGGGCTTGTAGCTGGGAAAGCCGCGCCCCCAGATGCCGCCGGGGATTTGAAGGATCCCCAAGAGACTCGGAACGGCCGCCAGGATGCCGATCCAGATGTCCGAGCCGCCGAGGTACTTGATTAGGCCGACGAGAAACGTGCCGGTGACCAGCGTGCCGAACGCGGTCGCAAAGCCCACGTCGAAATTGGCGTACCGAAGGTTGCGAAAATTGTCGAGCCGATTGGGTTCCGCACGCACGGAGGACGCTCTCGCTGGTTCGCCCGGACGCTCTTCCATTTTCGTGCCTCTATTGTGGCAGGGCTATACTCATCACCATGTGCCGAGTGCTCGTCATCGACGACGAAGAAGATGTGTTGAGTGCCATTCGCCGACGTTTGGAGCGCGAAGGGTTCCAGGTGTTTGTCGCCGCCAACGCGACTTTGGGCATCGAGATGATCCAATCGGCCGAGAAGCCGTTCGACATCATCGTCACCGACATGAGCATGGAGGACCCCGATGCGGGCCTTCGCGTTCTCGGCGCGTCGTTTTCCCGCGATCTGTTTGCCGAAGTGATCGTGCTGACCGCCTACGGCAACGTTGGGAACGCCGTGGAGTGCATGCGCCGAGGGGCCTTTGACTACATCGAGAAGAACTCGCCGGGGGTGGATGCCTACGAGGTGCTGTCGATGAAGATCGGCCAAGCGATGGACCGCCGCCGCCGCGACGTGCGCACCGTGGCGATGTGGGAACGCGCTGCGCAGGCCAAAGCGCCGCGCTAGATGTCCGATCGGGTCGCCTTTAGCAGGGTGCTGAAGAAGGCCGACGCAACCGTGCCACCCTCGTGTCGGGGGTGCTTTCGCCGAGAGTTCGCACCACACGGCACCCCCGACACGGGGGTGGCACGGGATCGGAAACGTCCGTGGCGCGAGAACATAGGGTGCAAGTCCCTTCCTCAGCACGCTGCTACAAGATTTCGGGCTTCTTCAGGGCGTCGAGCAGGTTGGAGAACGCGTCGGTCCACGCGCGCTCGGGGGTGTTCGGCAGAGGTACCCAAGGCCCGGTGCGCCGGATGGGTGCAAGGGATGCGGCGTCTGGGGCGAGCACTACCCATGTGGACGCCTCCTTGCCCTCGAGCGCCTCCTTGTCGTCGATTACCGTGTCCTCTTGCACCCAGCCTGTCCAACCGAGACGGCTTGCTGCCCCGCCGAGCACGGGCTGCAGGTCGATATAGCGGTTGGAGATGTGGATCAGGATCACGCCGTGCGGGGCGAGCTTCGTACGCGCCATCTCGAGGGCCTCGAGGGTGAGCAGGTGCATGGGAATCGCGTCGGAGCTGAACGCGTCGAGCACGATCAGCCCGAACCGCGCGTTTGGGGCCTGGGCCAGGGTGAGCCGCGCGTCTCCCAGGATCACGCGGACATCGGCCTTCGAGTCGCGAAGGAACGTGAACCAGCGGGGGTTGCGGGCGATCTCCTCAACCACCGGGTCGATCTCGAAGTAGGTGTCGCGCTGACCCGGTTGGCCGTATGCAGCGAGGGCGCCGATGCCGAGTCCCACCAGCGCCACGTCGATCGGCACGCCCGCGGGGGCAAGGGTTCGGAAGACCTGGCCGGCGGGCCCGGTGGGGTGGTAATAGGTGAGGGGAAGGCCGGGCGTCCGGGCGTTCTGCATGCCGTGCGTGGTGGTGCCATGCACGAGTTTCGTGAACCGGCCCGCTGGGCTCTGCGAGGCGAGCACGCGGTGAACGCCGAAGAAGCTCCGCCGCTTGGCGAGCACCTCGGCGCCCGCCGCCACGTCGAGCAGTTGGGCGGCGATGAACAGCGCTGCGAGGGACAGGCCGAAGCGCAGGGGCCGGTCCACGGCGAGGAAGCAAAGGATGGCGGGCACCCCGATGGCGGCCATCGTGCGCCAGGGCCCGGGCTCGATGAGCGCGACGGACGCTGCGGCCATCGTGCCGGCGACTGCGAGCGGCCACAGGAAATCCAGGGCCTTGCGCGTCTGGGGCGCGGCCACGGGGCGAAGCAGGCACGCCGCGGCGAGTGCGAGCGGGTACTCCACGAGCGTGGAGAACAGCTGGGGGGCGAGCACCGCGTTGAACAGGCCGCCGGCGACCCCGCCGACCGCGATCCAGAAGTAGAACTCGGTGAGGTGCCGCGCGTCGGGCTTGGACTCGACCAGCCGCGCGTGGCACATCCAGGCCGCTGCCACGAACGCGGCGAGGTGCAGCACGGCAAGAGCGCCCAGTGGCTCGGTGGCCTCAAGCACCAGCGCGAGCGCGAGCGGTGTGGCCAGCAGGGGAAGCACGCGCCCCAACACGGCGGAGCCAAGCACGGGTTTGCGCGCGAACGCCACGGCGAACGTCGCGAGGTACAGCGCCAGGGGCACGACCCACAACAGCGGCATCGGCGTGAGGTTGGAGGTCAGGTACGTGGTCACCCCCAGCAACAGGCTTGAGGGCACCGCGGCAAGCACGACCCAGCGCATGCGCAGCGCGACGGTCGGTCGTGCGGCGGGCACGTGCTCGGCGGTCGTGTGGCCCAAGGAGCGCACACGCGAGGCGCACACGGCCATCAGCACGCACAACAGCGCGAAGAGCCCCGCCCAGATCCGCGCCTGCTCGGCAAGGGCCCACCGGGGCTCCAACACGATCGGGTAGGCGAGCAACGCCAGAAGACTCCCGACGTTGCCGGCGCCGTACAGGAAGTAGGGGTTCTCGGCGTCGGGGGCCCCCGAACTCGCGTACCAGCGCTGAAGCAGCGGCGAGCCGCCGGAGAGCACCACGAACGTCGGCCCCACCACGAGGGCCAGCAATCCCAGCAAAGGGAGCGTGGGGTCCGCACCGCCCTGGGGCGCCCAACCGCCGGGCAAGGCGATCGGCACGGTGAATACCCCCGCCAAAACGAGCAACGCCACGTGGGCCCACGCCTGAGGCCGAGCGGGCACGCGTCGCGTCGCACCGTGCGCGTAGGCGTAGCCCACCAGCAGCGCCGCCTGGAAGAACAGCATGCTGACCACCCACACGGCGGGTGCGCCTCCAAAGCGTGGAAGCACCATCTTGGCGATCATCGGCTCCACCAGGAACAGCAGCGCGGCGTTCAGGAACGTGGTGGCGGTGAACAGAACTCGCATGGGCCACTCGGGCCGATTCCAACCTGCACGGGACCTGTGCAGCCGACGTCCCCAAGATATTTAAGACGATGCAACGGGGGCCAGAGGAGCGGAGAATGTGCAAAAACCCGCCCCTGGGGTTGACATCCCGCCTTCGGCCTGCCTATAATATCCCCTGTTGCCCCGACAAGGGGCGACTGCTCTTTGACAGTTGGATAGAGACGCGCGATAAGAAGTGTTCAAAAATCGAGAGGGCCTTTCGAGGCACTCTCACCCCGGAGCTCCGGAGTTCTACGAGGCTTGCCTCGGTGAGCGAAGGATTCTCTAATTTGAGAAACTCCAAATAGTCAGGAACCAAACCCTTACGGGAAAATTGGTAACAATTTCTTCGGAGAGTTTGATCATGGCTCAGGACGAACGCTGGCGGCGTGCCTAAAACATGCAAGTCGAACGGTGCCTTCGGGCACAGTGGCGAACGGCGGAGTAATACATAAGCAACGTGCCCCAAAGACTGGGATAGTCGCTGGAAACGGCGGGTAATACCGGATGTGGCCCACCCTTGGCATCTTGGGTGGATTAAATGGTTTTTCGCTTTGGGAGCGGCTTATGGCCTATCAGGTAGTTGGTGAGGTAACGGCTCACCAAGCCAGCGACGGGTAGCGGGTCTGAGAGGATGATCCGCTCGAGTGGGACTGAGACACGGCCCACACACCTACGGG
>CAYJMZ010000052.1:0-13315 GCA_964370995.1 uncultured Fimbriimonadaceae bacterium
TGGGAAGCCTCTGCCTGACACACAAGATCTCATCAAGCCCGGAACTCGTCTTTTTGAGCTTGACGAGGAACTAGGACCCGAGCTTCATGGACCCGATGACCCAGCCCTTGTTCCAGGTCAAGCGGTAGCCGTACTTCACAACCAGCCCTTCAGCCCACTCGATTCCCGCCACGGCAACGTCCTGCCCCGGTGCCACGGTCACTTGAATCGGCTTGGAGAGCTGCTCCTTGCCGTGGAGGAGCACGGAGATGACGCGCACCTCCAATGGGCCGGGTTCCCAGTCAAGCAAGCCGACCGACAAGGGTCCATTGGGCGAGCCTCCGAAGGCTGGTGAGGGCTCCGCCACGGTGTTCACTTCGCTCGATCCGCTCGGGGAGAAGACTTGGTAGTTCACGCCCCGCTCAGCCTTGGCCCACGCGTCGCGAGGGTAGTGCAACGTGCGGGTCTCCTGTTCGCCTGGCTTCAACTTCCACTCAATCGGCAGAGCCTCGAGCGGCTCGTGGAGGTTCAGCAGCAGCTTGCTGAGTTTGATCTCAGTCCCCTTGGAGTCCGCGTTCGACGCAACGATCTCCACACCGTTGCGTTCCCCGTCCTCCACGATTCGGTAGGTCAAGTGGACGGGCGGGGGGGACACCTCCGAAAGGGGCATCCATCCCATCGGGTCCAACGACAGCATATCCACGGCCGCGGGAGGAGGGGGACCACCCCGCCCGCAACCCCACAGCGCAGACACGATCGCGAGGGACTTCAGAACCGGACACCAACGGGCACCGACCACATCCCATTGTAACGCCGCGCCACTATCAGGGTGCTGAGGAAGGGGCTTGCACCCTATGTTCCCGTGCCACTCTCATCTTGGGGGTGCGTGTGGTGCGAACTCTCGGCGAAAGCACCCCCGACACGAGGGTGGCACGGTTGCGTCGGCCTTCTTCAGCACCCGGCTATACGGGCGAGGAGGCCTATGCGAACGTTGTGATGGGATAGAGTGCAGGCATGTGGCTGGGACTCTGCCTTGCACTGTTGCCCTTGGCGGTGCTTCCCGGACGGGCAACCGGGACGGTGTCCGCCACGGCCCTGCGTTGCGAGTTCCAAACGGACCCCATCGGCATCGACGCGTCCCAGCCCCGCCTCGGTTGGACCCTTCTCGCCCCCAAGGGAATTCGCGATCGGCGGCAGTCCGCGTACCGGATTCTTGTAGCGAGCTCCCGCGCCCTCCTCGCACGCAACAAGGGCGACCTGTGGGACAGCGGCAAGGTCTCGAGCGCGGAGCAGAACAACGTCTCCTACACGGGCGCGCCGCTGAAGTCCGGTCAAATCTGTCATTGGAAGGTGCAGGTGTGGGACAACGCGGATGTGCCCCGTTGGAGTCAGCCGGCGCGCTGGGAGATGGGGCTGCTTCGCCCGCAGGACTGGGTCGGCCGGTGGCTCAACGACGGGAAGCCCAACCCCGCGACGGACAAGGCGTTCTACGAAGACGACCCCGCACCCCTGTTTCGAAGGGAGTTCGCGGTGCGCAAGCCCGTGGCCCAGGCGAGGATGGCGATCACGGGTCTCGGCTACTTCGAGGCCTCGCTGAATGGCGCACGAGTCGGCGACCATGTGCTCGACCCCGGGTGGACCGCCTACGACAAGCGCGTGTTCTACAGCGTCTACGATGTGACCCGCCAACTCGGGAAGGGCACAAACTGCCTCGGCGTAACCCTGGGCAACGGCTGGTACAACCCGCTTCCCCTCAAGCTCTTTGGCAACTTCAACCTGCGCGAGCATCTCGCCGTGGGCCGGCCCCGAGTGCTGGCCCAGCTGCGGATCGTGTACAAGGACGGAACCGTCGACACGATCGTTTCGGACGGCAGGTGGAAGGTCGGCGAGGGTCCTATCCGGCGGAACAACATCTATCTCGGCGAGCTCTACGACGCCCGCAAAGAGCAACCAGGTTGGGACAAGCCGGGATTCGACGATACGCGGTGGCGCACTCCGGCGATCGCCCGGGAGAACGTCGGCCCGCTCGTGGCCCAGCCGCTGCCTCCGATTCGGATCACCGCGCGCTGGAATGCGGTCAAGGTCACCCAACCCAAACCGGGTGTGTTCATCTACGACTGCGGTGTGAACTTTTCCGGTTGGGCGCGCGTGCGGCTCGACGTGCCCGCAGGAACGGAGATCCGGCTGCGCTACGGTGAGCTGCTGAATCCCGACGGCACACTGAACCCGATGACGAGCGTCGCCGGGCAGATCAAGGGCCTGCGGCAGGGCGCCCAGGAGAGCGTGGGCGGTCCCGGCGCGCCGCCCATTGCTTGGCAAGAGGACACCTACATCGCACGGGGCGGCGGGGAGACGTACACCCCGAGGTTCACGGTCCACGGGTTCCGGTATGTCGAGATCGGCGGACTGCCCGCCCCCCTCCCGCTCGAGTCGGTCACGGCCCTTCGTCTGAACTCCGACGTGGAGAGCGTGGGCGAATTCGAGTGTTCGAACCCCATGCTCAACCAGATTCAGGCGATGTGCCGGCGCACGTTCCTGTCCAACATCTTCAGCGTCCAGTCGGACTGCCCACACCGGGAGCGCTTGGGCTATGGCGGCGACATCGCGGCGACGAGCGAGGCGTTCATGGCCAACTTCGACATGAGCGGCTTCTACGCGAAGGCCGTGCACGACTGGTCGGACAGTGCCAGGCCCGACGGGATGTTCACGGACACCGCGCCGTTCATCGGCATCCAGTACTGCGGCGTGATCTGGGCCATGGCGCACCCGCTGCTGATCGACCAGCTCCACCGGTTTTACGGCAACCAACGGATCGGGGTGGAAGAGTACGAGGCCGCGAGGCGTTGGCTGCTGTTGGTCGAGGCCCAGGTTCCCGACGGCATCGTGAAGGACGGGCTCAGCGACCACGAGGGGCTGGCTCCCGCTCCCTCCCCCGAGATGGTCACGCCCCTGTACTTCCAAAGCGCGAACCTGCTGGCCGGCATCGCCACTCGGCTTGTGCGCATGGAGGACGCCGCGCACTTCAGGCAGCTCGCCGACAAGATACGCGGGGCATACCAAGCGAGGTTTGTGGACGCCGCAACCGGCAAAGTCGGACCGGGCACGCAGGCAAGCCAGGCGTTTGGGCTCTCCACCGGCATCGTTCAGGCGTCGGCGCGTTCCAAGGCTCTCGACTACCTCTTGCGGGACATTCGGGAAGGCCACAAGGACCATCTCACAACAGGCATCCTCGGCACCAAGTTCATGCTGGACGTGCTGTCCCGCGAAGGGCACGCGGACCTCGCGTACGCCATCGTCACCCAGCCCCACTTCCCAGGTTGGGGCTGGATGCTGAAGAACGGCGCCACGACCTTGTGGGAGCACTGGGAGTTCAGCGACAACACGTTTTCGCACAACCACCCGATGTTCGGCTCGGTAAGCCAGTGGATGATGAACTGGCTTGGCGGCATCCAGCCGGACCCTCTTGCGGTTGGGTTTGACCGCATCGTGATCCGCCCCCAGCCAGTGGAGGGGCTCAATTGGGTGAAGTCGAGCTACAAGAGCGTTCGGGGAATGATCGTCAGCAACTGGTCCCGGCAGTCGGGAGGCGTGCGGTACGAGATCGAGATCCCGGTCAACACCCGCGCGAGCATCGTGTTGCCTGCGAAATCGATCGAGGCGGTCACCGAAGGCGGGAAGCCCATCCCGCCAGCCTCACTTGTGCCCGCTACGGACCTGCGCAAGGGCACGGTTGGCATGATCGTCGGTTCGGGGCGGTACTCGTTCGCGATGGTCTCGGAATAGCCGAGGGCCCAAGACTGCGGAGGCATGGGAAAGGCCATGGGGTTGTCCACCGGATAGGGCGGCGTGCTCAGCAGGTCGTAGGGGGGAGCCATGTTCCCGATCGGGAAGATTAGCCTTCACATAGGCCCGACCGACCCACTTTGTTCCCGATCGGGAATGTTCTTGCTAATAGCACCCGGTTGAGCTACAATGTTCCCGTTCGGGAAGATCATGAGATACACACCTGCACTGCTCGGGGCCGAGGTGAGACGATTGCGCAAGCGACTGAAGGTCACCCAGAGAGACCTCGCACTTACCTCGGGTACGGGATTGCGCTTCATCAGCGAGCTCGAGAAGGGAAAACCCACCTGCCAACTCGGCAAAGTGCTCTGTGTGCTGAACACGCTCGGGGTGGACCTCCACCTCGTCTCACCATCTGCCGGCCACCCAGCCTCCAAGGAGTCGCCCGATGGCGCGAACCCTTGACGTCTACATCCATCGGCAGCATTGCGGGACCCTGAAGCAAACCGACAGCGGCCGTCTGTCGTTCGCGTACTCCGCTGAGTGGCTCGTCCACCCGGACGCTGCGGCATTGTCCCAATCCCTGCCGTTGCGAGCGGCTCCGTTCGCGCAGGGGGAGTGCCGGGCGTACTTCGGCGGCATCCTGCCAGAACAGACCCAGCGGGAGCTGATTGCCAAAAATCTCGGCATCAGCAGCCGAAACGACTTCGCCATGCTCGAGGGCATCGGAGGGGAGTGCGCCGGAGCGGTTACCCTGTTGCCGAGCGGTGAAGCTCCTCCAAACGTAGGCTTCGCGTATCGAACCCTCGACCCAAATGAACTTGCGGAGTCCATCAGCCGCTTGCCGCTCCGACCGCTGCTGGCCGGAGACGAGGGCATTCGACTGTCCCTTGCCGGCGCCCAACCCAAACTCGCTGTCCGCGTGGCAGACGGAGCGATCTCTATTCCACTCGGAAGCGCCCCCAGCACGCACATCCTCAAGCCGGCGATCGCCCACTTCAAGGGCATTGTATCGAACGAAGCGCTTTGCATGAGACTCGCCGGCGCGATCGGGCTGAACGCGGCCACCGTGACCCTCGGCGAAGTGGAAGGGTTGGAGTATCTGCTGGTGGAGCGCTTCGACCGCGCGATCGAGCAGGTCGCCGACCAACCGGTGATCCGCCGGCTGCATCAAGAGGACTTCTGCCAAGCGCTCGGAGTGGTCTCGGAGCTCAAGTACCAGAGCGAGGGAGGGCCCTCTCTCAAGCAGATGTTCGGCCTGCTCAGGACCGCTTCAACGTCGCCTGTCGTGGACCTTCAAGCGCTCCTCAACGCGGTCATCTTCAACTTTCTCGTTGGCAACTGCGATGCCCACGGCAAGAACTTCTCCCTGCTCTACGGGGCGGGAACGATCGGGCTCGCGCCGCTCTACGACCTGGTGTGCACCGCGGCCTATCCAGAGCTTTCTCCCAGGATGGCCATGAGGATCGGGAGTGAATACGCACCCGACCACGTGTTTCCCCGCCACTTCGAGCAGCTCGCCACGGAGGCCGGCCTCTCTAGGCCCCTCGCCGTCAGCCGAGTGGCGGAACTGGCCAAGACGACCCTGGAGCACCTGCCGGAGGTCGCAGCCACCGTCCGCAACGCGACGGTCGAACCACTCATCCGCTCACGCAGCGAGCGAGTCCTCCATCGGTTCCAGGGTGGTTAGAGGGTGAAGCTGGCGGAGAGGGTGGGATTCGAACCCACGGTAGGTTTCCCTACACCGCATTTCGAGTGCGGCGCACTAGACCGGGCTATGCGACCTCTCCGGGGCGAATTATGGCACGGGGTGGCACCGGACCGGACACAGGCTGGGAGCCTGTGCTACGGGGGCGGGCACCTTTCGACACCATCGGGGGGTAGTGTGCGTTTGGAGGTGGATGCACACATGAAACTCACTTTGCGTGCGGTTGCCCTGATGGCAGCCCTGATTTGCGTCGCCACTTCCTTCGGCCAGTCGAAGAATCCCGATGAGTTGCTTCAGTCGATCACCCAGTTCCGCAGCGATCGCATCACCGATGCGCGCGCCTCGGGCAAGTTGGTCGACGCCAACGCCTTGAACGCCGACGTGGCGGCCAAGGCGGTTGAAGCGATCCAGGGCATCAAAGTGTCGAAGGTGGAGGCCGCGCAAGGTCTCGTGTGGGCGCAGTTGTTCTCGATGGCTGGAAAGCACAAGGAAACCTGCGATCTCGCGAACAAGTACCTGAAAACGAAACCGTCCCCCGACCAGCGCTTCGCCGCTCAGATGATGGTGCTGAACGCGTGCAACACGCTGGGCGAGGGCAAGATGATCGCCAAAACGCTCCCAGGGGTGGCACCGCCCAATCTGGCGGCAAGCCAAGCGCTGCTGCGTTCCGTCGTGAACGCCTACTCGGAAGAAATCCTGAAGGACATGGGCGTCAAGGCCGCATTCAAGGCACTCGACAACGCGATGTCCAAATTGCAGATCGAAGAGCCTGACGCCTACGCCAAGCGCATGCTCGAGCCGACCAAGGCGCGCAACCCCAGGAACCGCGACGGCTCGGGCATGACCGACGAGCAGATCACGGCGCAGCTGGTGACAAGCGGCAAGAGCCTCAACGACAACTTGGCGTACTCGGTGGTAAGCCGCAAGGTCGGCATCCTCACCGGTGCCAATCGCAACGACGAAGCCCAGAAGATGCTCGAGGCGTACATCGCCGCTGGCGATCCCAACGGCGCGTACGTGAAGCGTGCCGCTTCCGAACTCAAGAAGATGACGATCGTGGGGTCCCCCGCCGTCGCCCTCAACTTCGACCGCCAGCACGGCGAGTTCAAGGGTCTTGAGCAGTGGATGGGCAAGGTCGTCATCATCGACTTCACCGCTCACTGGTGAGGGTTCTGCCAAAGGTCCGTCCCGGACCTGAAGCAGCTGTATGCTGACTTCCACGAAAAGGGACTCGAAATGGTCGCCGTCACCCAATACTACGGGAATGTGGGCGACAAGAAAGGCCTCACTCCCGAGCAGGAACACGCCGAGATGGCAAATTTCCTTGCCGCGAAGGCCGAGCCATGGCCCATGGTGTTCGGCGGCAAGGACAACGGCGCCGCCTACGGCGTGAGCGGCATCCCCCATTGGGTGGTGCTCGATCGCGAAGGCAAAGTCGCGTTCATGCACGTGGGCTACTCGCCCGAGATCTTCAAGCCGTTCCGCGAGAAGATCCAGAAGCTGGTTGGGGGAAAGGACTGAGGATGCGAGGATTCTAGGATTAAGGATTGAGGATTGAGGATTGAGACGGACGGACCTCCATGCGTTCCGCTTGGGTTTCCCTCAATCCTTAATCCTTGAACCCTCAATCCTCAATCCTCAATCCTCAATCCTTGAACCCCACATACCTGAAGTTAAACCCGAGCTCGATGTCGAATCCGCTGGAGCGGTAGGCGCCGCTGGGCACGAGCGGATCGAGGTTCCTGACTTTGCGCCAGCGGTAACTGGTCACCAGCGACACGTTCTGGTAGATCCGGTAGTCGTGGCTGAGCCCGAAAAACGCGTCGTCTTGGGGTAGATAACCTTGGGAACGACCCGTTTGGATGGACGCGCGGAGCATCTGGCGCGAGTCGATCCGAAAACCCAGCGTGCCGTCGAAGCTCAGGTTGTCCTGACCGAAGGCGGAGTTGCCTCCCGTGGTGAGCACACTGGTGCCCAGGCGGTACGACCACCGGCCCGGATTTCCCGAGATCGAGCCGAAGAACGTCAGCGCATCCGAGGTGAACGCCGAACCCACGTAGTTCGTGCGGCTTTGATCGACCGACATGTCGATCGCGTGTGTGCCGCCGATGTCCCAATGGGCTCCCAGCCCGTACGCGGTGGTTTCGCTGTTCGACGTCACCGACCCCACCGAGCGGGACTGGTAGACGCGTGCGTCAAGGGACAGCTTGTCGGAGGCCCGGTATCCGCCCGTGAGCTGAATCAGGCGCGTGTCGGTCGCCCCGGCGAACGCCCCGCCCGTCACACCGCCGCTGAAGCCGTTGCCGCCGTAGCCGAAGCCCGCGCCGGTCTGGAACGACCCCAGCGTGGCCAGCTGCCCCGAATCGCTGAGCGTGTACGACGCGTTCACGAACAGCCGCTCGTCCGGCTGATACCGCGCTGACAGCGTGTAGTCCTTGCCCGTGCCGGACTTGCCGGCGGCTTGAACGTTGCTGACGCTCGCCCGACCGCCCAACACCAATGCGGTGCCTGCGCTGTAGTTGGTTTCCACGCGAATCGTGTCCAGCGACAGCGAGCCCGGCGTGGAGGTCGTGCCGTTGCCCACCGGACCGTAACCATCCTGCCGCTCCAAGCCGAGGGTCGCGTTGAGACGCCCGAGCCGCCGCGTGGTGGACAGGGTCGTGGTGTCGAGGTTCGCATCGAAGCTCGAGAACCGACTGGCGCTGCGCACGTGTTCGAGCGACCACGACTCGGTGTCTGACGGCCGATACGACGCGTAACCCCGCGCCTGCGTAGCGCGCGTGCGGTTGAAGTTCACCTGGCCGAGACTGTTGGTCGTGCGCACGCCGATGCTGCTGTTCTGGTGCGCCACCCCGTACTTGAGACGTCCCGCAGTGACCTCTGCGGACAGGTCCACCGCGCGCTCGTTGCGGTTGAATCCGCGCGTTTCGACGCTGACGTACCCGTCGGGCACGTCGCGAACCGAACCGCGAATCTCGAGCTGCCCCACCCGGTACAGCCCATCCACACCGCGCGCAAGGCCGCTCAAGGGGGTCAGGTCGCTCTTGAGCCGACCCATCGCCTGGCTGTATCCGATATTCCCCGAGCGGCCGCCCGCTCCCAGGGGCAGCCGGTAGTCGAAGGCCAACACCTCCCGATCGCCGTCCACGGTTTGCGTGGGCTTGGGCGTGTACACCACGTCGATGATGCTCGTGGACGGCACGAACCGGTTGAAGTAGAACACGCTGGGATTCAGCGAGTCGAAGTAGTAGTCGATGCCGTCGGTCTGAAGCACGCCGTCGAGGCGGATTGTGATCGGCGCCGACTGCAGGGGCTCGAACTGGAGAAAATACGGCGTGGACGCGGCGCCAAAGCCCTGGAACTGCTCTAGGCGCGTGCTGAGCCCGCCCCCGCTGCGTGCTTGCTGCTGCATCCAGGTCACGCCGAGTTTGCCGAGCGTGCCGAGATCGTACGCGGCGGCCGCTCCCTCGACCGTGCCCTTGTTCGCATTGAAACCAAATGCCTCGAAGGACACGATGATCGTGCTCGTGGGGGGAATCGTCCGCGACACGAACGTGATGGCACCGAGTTCGTAGCTGATGGAGTAGTCCTGCCCGAGAAGCATCTCCTGACCGTCTACGCGCACGCTCTCGGAGTCGGACACGACCTGGCTGCTCCCAAGATAATAGGGCCCGGGCGAGTTGTTGCCGTTCAAGCTCACGGTCTTGGCGCTCCCCCGCGACTGGCTTCGCACGGCCTTGAACGCCAACCTGCCCGTGCGCACGGTCGCCGCCACGCCGCGGAGGCTTTTGTTGAACACCGCGAATCGATTGCCCCCGAGCAACGACCCCTGGATGTCGCCCACGTCCACGGCGATCGGGCCGCGCTTGTAGTTCAGCGTCGCGCGCTGCGCCTGGGGGTCTCCAAATCGGGAGTCGGACAACTGCACGTTAAAGCCGATGGAGCCCAGCACGTTGCGGCCCGTGATGCTCATGCGGCCCACATCGGTGAACCGCTGGCCGCCCAGACCATAGTAAGTCTCCGACCGGAACGCCTCTTCGTCGCCGCTGACCTCGTGGATGTGCATCCCAAGACGGCGGTTTCCCGCAACCTGAATGCGGTCGAAAACCTCGCGCCGCATCCACGGCGTGACCTGCGCGTCCGCAAGAGCGGAGCACCCCCACAAGGCGATCACAAGAGCGAAATGGCCGAATCTCATCCGCGGGCTGTCCTAGGCGCGGTCAGCGCGACACGCCCGTTAGACTCTCGAGCACCGCATCGACGTTCACCTGCGCAGATTTGACGAACTCCTCCCGTCTGCGCTCCAAAAGCTTGAGGTTGCGGTCACGCTCCCTGTGGAACATTTGAAAGTTCTCGAACAGACGCTGCGCGGTCAAACCCTCGATCGACGGGGCGGTCGTCAATCCCAAACCCTTGGCGAACGCGCTCACCTTGGGATCGTACGACACCATGAACGCCGGCACGCCCACCGTGGTGGCGAGGATGCCCGCGTGCAGACGCATCGCGATCACACTGTTCATTCGGCTCAACCGCTGCTGGAGCTGCATCGGGGTCTGCACCTTGCGCAAATCGGGCACCTTGCCACCCTGCGACTTGCTGATCTGTTGGATGAGCGGACCGTCCGCCTCGCGATCCATCTCGATCAGCACGGGCATGAAATTCGCCTTGAACAGCAGCCGCGTGAGGTCGGCGAACAGCTTTGCGACCTCTTTGTTGTTCTTGCCGTGGGGACGGGCGCTGATGCCCACGGTCTGCATCGAGCCGACCTGGAAACTGGACTGATCCTCGTTCTCATGCGGTCTTGGCAGCAAGAACGCCGAATCTGCCCCGACCCGAATCGGCCCCTTCACCCCCAGCTCCCGCAAGAGCGTCGCGGACCCCGGATCCCTCACGACGATCGCGTCGGCGGAATCAAACGCGCTCGACGCCCACCGCTTGCCAAAGAAGCTCGTGAGCGGGCCCACGCCCTGGCCGACGAGGAACACCTTCTTGCCCGCGCTCTTGGCCCGCTTCACCAGTTGGCCGTAGTAGCCCACGCTCTTGAGGCTGGTCACGTCCTGAAAGACGCTTCCTCCGGGGAACACCAGCGCGTCGCACTGATCGATCGCGGTGTTGACCGCCGAAACGTCCATGCGTGGAATCGCGGTGAAGCCGTACAGCCGATACGTCTCTTCGGGGGAGCCGCTGAGCACGGCCACTTCGTGGTTCGTGTTCCCAAGGCCATGGACGAAACCCAGCATCACGGCATCGTCGCCCAGATTGCCGCAGCCGAGGTAGCCCGCGAGAAGAAGTTTGGCCAAGTTAGCTCCCAGAGCGTCGTTGCCAACGCCCCACAACAGCCCACAGAAGGAAGCCGAGTATACCGCCGGCGACCCAGCCGACCCCCAGTCGGGCCATGCTCAGGGCGATGGGCGTGTGCAGGTGGCACAGCGTATTCACCACGCTGGTCTGGCCGATGGCGCCCACCGCCAACGCCACGGCGGCCCATCCCTTCCACGTGGGCGGCGCATCCGCAGCGCGAGCGCGAATCCACAGGGCGATCCCGACGATGAGCAGGGGGTGCCCCAACAGGAACTCCTTGGTGCGCGGCCTCACGAACAGCAGCGTGTCCAAAACGTTGCGCACCTTCACCTCGAATCCGCTCACCGCCGCGGGGTTGTCGTTACCGGTGCGGGCGACCATGACCGCCAACACGGCGAGCCCGGCCAACGTGAGCAACGCCTGCCCCCAGCGCACCTCGCCAGCGAGGGCCTTCCGGGGATCCGCCACTCTCGCGAACAGCAGCCAGCCGATGAGGAAGATCGGTACGAAGTGGGCGGCCTTGACGCCTTCGAACACCTCCGCCCGCACCAGCGTGGGCAACCCGTTGAGCAGTCCCGCCACGCACAAACCGCCGACGAGGCTGGTCGCGGTCATCACGGCGTACGCGACCAGCCACGAGCGCGTCTTGCCCTCCAGGAACCACGCATACGCGGCCACAGGAAACGCGATCGCCGCCAACAGGGCCATCCACGTGCGCGCCGCGTGCATCCAGCAGGCCACCGCCAAGAGACCCACCAGCACGTACCCGACGCTGCGGGCCCGGGGATCGGCGACGAACAGGGTCCCGACCCACGCCACCACCGGCGCGGCCGCGAGCGCGATCAACAAGAACAGGGGCTGCGGCACGGACGGGTCCTCAAACGGCCGCGCGGGTCCGATGCCGCCCCCCTGCCTCACCACCGCGCCCGCCACGCCCCTCACGAACTCGCCAAACGAGTCGAGCGGCCGATCGGACGCGAAGGTCAGGGGCCGCAGCAGCAGCATGCGCATGTTCCTCTCGCGCGCGGCCCTGGCGTAGCGGTCCACCGCCTCCCCGAAAGGCAACTTGTCCAGCTCGGCGACCTGGGCCGAGTGCAGCCTCACCACGTTGCCCGGATCGGCCTCCACGACGTTCGCGTCGCCCCCGATCTTCACAAACTCCGGCGAGCAGTACCGCATGCGCAGAGCGGTCAACGTCTCGCCGGTCGCCGCGAGGTGGTCCCGGCGCCCCAGCACCTGGTCGCCCTCCGGCAGGAAGTAGGCCGCCCCAAGTTCTCCCATCCACCGCAGCGTCTCCGACACGGCGCCACCCGTAATGCCCGGGGGATTCGATCCGCGGGCCACGATGGCAAGGCCTCCCGCGTTCACGGCGGCGGCGACTTGGGGGTTCAGCCCGATTGCAAGGCTTCGAACGGTCATCGGGGCGATCCCGTTCACCACCAGTCGGCCCGGCTCCGGACGGGCGGTCACGTGCCTGCCGAATCGGACGTGCACCCCTCGCTCGATGCGGTTCAGTGTTTCGGCGCGGTTGAGGACGCCTGCCGCATCCTGGCCGTCCCCGGCGTGCACCCCTAGCTCGACGCGGTCCAGCGTTTCGGCGGGGCCCATGAGAATGACCACGAACGGCGCTCCGGGTTGCTTGCCCGAAACCATCGTCACAGCGCCCACAAGCAACAGATCGGACACGAACTGCTCAGAAAGCACGACCCCGCCAAGCCCCCGGGCCTTCAGCGACGCCAAGGCACCCTCGAACCCAAGGCCCTGCGCGGCGGCCAGCTCCTGGATCGACTCGGCCTCGGCCACCAAGGTCACCGCCCTGTTGCGCTGCTCGACGCGGTAGCGGTACCCGATCGATCCCAGCGCAAGCACTGCCGCGAGGACCGCCGACAGCGCCACCCATCGCGGCAAGCTAGTCGCCGAACTCATGATCGACCTCCAACTTCCGCCCGCGCAGCACGCGCTCCCGGCCGCCCATCACGAGCACCGAGGCCATGCCCGCCATGAACCCGCCGACGTGCGCCCAGTTCGCGACACCGGTCTGCGGGAACAGGATCTGCCACAGGAACCACACCCCCAGCAGAACCCACGCGCTCAGGACGAGGGTGATAAATGCAAGAATCGGCACCCACACTTCCACCTTATTCCCAGGAAACAGGAGGAAGTAGGCCCCCAAGACACCGCCGATCGCACCCGACGCACCCACGGTGGGCACGGGCGATCCCGGGTTGACGTAGATATGGGCGGCGGCGGCCACCACACCCCAGAACAGATAGTAGAGCGCGTATCGAAACGGACCGAGGGCGTTCTCGACCGAGTGCCCGAACGTCGCGAGGAACAGCATGTTTCCAACGAGGTGCATCGTGCTGCCGTGCAGGAACATCGACGTGAACACGGTCACGATGGGAAAAGGATCCCCCCCGCGCAGGCTGTCGAGCACCTCGTTCGGGCGCATCGCCAGGTCGGCGAACACCATGCTGGGTCCCGCGATGTGGGGGGGGGGGGGGGGGGGGGGGGTGGGGGGGGGGGGGGGGGGGGGGGGGGGGG
>CAYJMZ010000053.1:0-13029 GCA_964370995.1 uncultured Fimbriimonadaceae bacterium
CGCTAAAGGCGCGGCCGATCACGTCCTTGGCGGAAGCCTGCCGATCGACCAGCCTCTCTTTTCCCGCGGTCTCTTCAGCGATGGACCTTTTGGTCGAGCTCGGAATCGCGCGCGAGCTGACTGGCAAGCGCCGAAATCGGCTGTTCGTCTACGACGGGTATCTCGCGATCCTGAACGAGGGCACGGAGGCGCCCTAGCTTGTTCGGGCGCTCTCCACTTTGGCCTCGCGTTCCATCTTCGCGAGACGCGTGTGGTAATCGGCGAACTCGGTGAGATGGGCGAGCGCGATCTTGCCGGTCACGAGTGGGTCGTTTCCTGTCACGTCCGTCGAGGGGTGGTGGATGCCATGCTCCAACTCGACATCCGGGCCCAAGCGGAACTGCTCCACATTGGACCGAAGCAACCCGCTCGCCACACGCACTCCCAAATCGAAACTCACTCCGACAACGACGTCCGCCATATACGACAAAGCCGAGGGGAGATGGTGGTCCCCCCTCGGCGAGCTTGCCGCGATCGGTTGGCGCCTTAGGCCTTGCGGCGGCGGCGAAGGAGCGCGATCGCGCCTACGCTGAGAGCCGCGAGCGACGCGGGCTCGGGAACGGGCGCATCGGTCCTGAAGTTGACCACGGTTGTGCCGGCACCGGTGCTCGTGCTCGTCACCGTCCAACCAGCCGCTCCGAACGTGGTGTTCCACAGGCCTACGGCCAGCCAATACCTGCCCGGTCCGACATTGCCGTCCCGACCGTTGTGGGCAACACCACCGGTGAAGCCGAACGGGTCAGCCGGTTGCGTGCGAGGCGTTGTGTTGCCGAAGCTCAGCGCGCTGCGGAAACTGTGGCCGTCATCGTCGTCGTTGGCAATCCGAGCCCCAACGTTGTCGTAGATGCCAATTTCCGTGTCCGGCGCGCCGGTGCCGGAGGCGCCCGTCGCGAACAGGTCGATGTCGAGGTAGAAACCACTCGTCGACGTCGCAAACGGCAGGTCAAAGCGGAACCAGGCGATGGTGGTGCCTGCAAGGTCCACTCCAACGGAACGATCCGGCACCGTGTACACGCCGGTGGTGCTCACGATCGTGCCTAGATCGACAAACGTGCCGGGCGC
Source organism: uncultured Fimbriimonadaceae bacterium (assembly GCA_964370995.1). Taxonomy (GTDB): domain Bacteria; phylum Armatimonadota; class Fimbriimonadia; order Fimbriimonadales; family Fimbriimonadaceae; genus JAMLGR01. Next base: position 1,102 of record CAYJMZ010000053.1, read on the forward strand.
AGCCTGAACGGTGGCGACCGCGGACACGGCGATAGCGGCAAACAAGAAACCTTTCATATATGTCTCCCTTAACATCACGGCCCGAGACGGCATTGCCGTCAAGGACATGTCGCCATGGTAACCGCATTCGGGCCAACAAGCAAGGCCCAAAGCACTTTCTCGCACTATTGCCGGGTACCAGAGACCCCCGCCGCAGGCCCGAAGGATGCGCCGAGCCAGCCGGGCACCCTTGCGCCGCCGCAGCGTTCTCTGCGTGAACCCCGGTCCGCCGGAATCTACGACCTTCCATGGGGATCTACACCAAGGCCGGCTCGGGATCGCCTTCCCCGATGAGTTGTGCGTGAAGATCGAGGACGATGCGGTTGATCCCAAGCCCCCGGGGGAGCCACGCCGTGAGTTTCCCCTGTTCCTTCGCCCGGTCGATCACCTGCTTGCGGGCGTGCCTTGCCTGAAGCACGACGAGGCACACGAGGTCGACCTTGTCAATCTTGCGCAGGAAAACGTCCGATGTGGACGTCTTGTCCGAGGCGGGCCAGACCAGCTCCTCCAAGCCGAGGGCCGCTTCAATCTCGCGGATGCGCTTCGGCTTGGGGTTTCCACCCACAAACAGCACGCGTCGACCGCGGAGGAGTTGGACCACCTCTTCCTTTCGGCGGACGGCGTCGGGGTCCTCCGGAATGTCGACATCGACCAGCGACTCATGTTTTGCGAGGTGGCGGTTCCCATCCTCCTGAACGTACTTCACGAGCCGCTTCATGCGCGGGTCTTCCTGTTCGTCCAGACCTTCGCGGAATGGAAGCGCCATGGCCCTGAGTCGCTTGTCGCTCGGTGGAATGCCCGCGTTTAGGCACGCTGCGACCCGCTCGATCAACCGCTCGTCGAACTCCGCATTGGCGGGTGCGTCCAGCAATTCCTGCAGCGCCAGCAGCATCTGCTCCGACTGGCTCGCCCGCTTCCGAGAGTGGCGCGCATCTGTGTACACGCTTGTCAGGTGGCGCGCCTCGGCGAGGATCTCCTTGGTCCGCCGGCCTCCGTGGGCCTCGCTCTTCCACCACTCGACGAACACGCCCCGCGTTTCGGCCAACGTTTGCAGGCGCGAATGAAGACGCTCTTGAATCTGCTCGCTAACCCCGTGCGCGCGCTCCTCGATCAGGCGGTGGAGGGACGTTTCCGCGGCCGCGCAGAGCGAGATTAGCCTTGAGCTGGTCGAATCGCCGGGCCAACCCTCCCGCTCGATCCATTCCACGCACTCCAGAGCCGATGTCAGCAGTTGGTAGCACTCCGCCAGGCTCTCCCAAACCTCGACTGGAAGCTTTCGGTTCCTGTTCAAGCCGAAGAACTGGTCGTCGGCTGGAAGCCTGCGCAGGGCGTCGCCCAACGAGCCCAACTCTTCGTTAATTGTTGCGAGCTGGGAGTCGTCCGCCTCCTCCGAGTCGGTGACCGCTCGGCCAAAGCAAACCGCCGTCCGAAGGACGACAGCCAAGTGCGGGCAGTCATCCCCGCGCGCGGCTGCAAGCGGGCCCGACTCCTTGTAGAATCTTTCGATCCGTCTTGCGATGGTTGATGGAGAGCGGCGCTTCTTCGGGGGTGCGCTGTCGATTTCCACGACGGCTTTGATGCTGCGCGGCTGGACACCCACCGACGTTGCGTCCCCGATCGCCGGAAATGCGGGGTCTTCGGGTTCCAGAGTTGTGGACTCCACCCGGCTCTCCGTGGCCGCCGGCGACCCGGCCGGGCCTTCGCTCGTGGGGGCCTCGACGGTTGCCACCCCGTCATGCTGGGCCATTGCCAACGCACCGGCGCGGTTCCCGTCAGGCGGCGGCGGTGCGGTCGTCGGGATCTCGGCGAGGGCGAGGCCATCGGAGGGTCGGGTCAACCTAACAGGCGCGGGTGCGGCCCCCTCGAGCGCGCGCAAGGCATGAAGGATCGATTGGGCGGCGTCCAACCGGCCCGCGAGCAACCCCTCCGCACCGAGCCGGCGAAGCTCTTCCACCACTTGATGCATCCTCGACTCAAACTTGGGAAGATCCTCCATCGCTCCAGTGTACGAGCATTTGGCCGCATCGGTGCCGCAACCGAGGCAGCACAGGCACCCTTCTTCATACCTCCGTGTCCCCGATGTGGAGGCTCTTCGACCGTGCGTGGCAACCTATCCTCTGGGCACGGCTTCCCACACCACGCGGTTCGGTTCGTCGAACAGCACGAGGTGCACGACGCCCCCCGTACGTGCTGCGAGTCGGCGGGCGATCACTCGAGCCCCGCCGATCGACTCTTCTCGCCACAACACGTGTGTAACCGGCGATCTTCCCCTCGTGAACGGGAAGGCGGATCTCTGCAGGTCACGCGCGCATGGGTGAAGTTCGGGGTGACGCCTCGGGTAGTGTCGCACTTGAGGCTCGCCGCCTTGCTTGAGGATGCCGAAATCATGGCTGTCGCAAACCCTTCCGAGCCGAAGCGTGGCCTTTTCAAGGTGTTGGGGCCGGGACTCATCACCGGAGCCTCCGACGACGACCCCAGTGGAATCGCGACGTATTCCCAGGCGGGCGCCCAGTTCGGCTTCGGAATGCTCTGGCTGATGCCCTTCGCCTATCCCCTTATGGCGGGCATCCAGGAGACGTGCGCAGACATCGGCCGCGTCACCGGGCGAGGCATCGCGGGCAATCTCCGGCGCTTCTATCCGCGGTGGCTCATGCTCGCGATGGTCGCCATGTTGGCCACGGCGAACACGATCAACCTCGGGGCCGACATCGGCGCGATGGGAGATGCGGTGACCCTGTTGGTCGGGGGCCCCCGGCTGGTTTGGGCTGCAGTGCTCGCCGTTTCCTCGCTGCTGCTTCTGGTGTTCGTGCCCTATCACCGATACGTCGCGTTTCTCAAGTGGACCACGATTTCGCTGTTCTCCTACGTCGCCACGGTGTTCGTGGTGCACACAAACTGGGCGGATGCCCTGCGTCAAACGGTGGTGCCGAGCCTCCATCTGAACGGGGCTTCGATCACGCTGATCGTCGCTGTGCTGGGCACCACGATCAGCCCCTACCTCTTCTTCTGGCAGGCGTCGGAAGAGGTCGAGGACGTTCATTTGAGCAAGTCGGAGCAGGTGCTCAAGCGGCACCCGGAACAGGCTCCGTACCAGCTCAAACGCATCACGCGGGACACCTACACAGGAATGGCCTTTGCGAATGCGGTTGCGTTCTTCATCATGCTGGCGGTGGCGACGACGCTGCACGCAAAGGGCATCACCGACATCCAATCCTCGGCGCAGGCCGCCCAGGCGCTTCGTCCTGCTGCGGGAGATCTGGCCTTTCTGCTGTTCACGATGGGAATCCTCGGCACGGGCCTGTTGGCGATCCCCGTGCTGGCCGGGTCCGCGGCGTATGCCGTGGGGGAGGCGCTGCGTTGGCCGAGCAGCCTCGAACGCAAGGCGAAACACGCCAAAGGGTTCTATTCCGTGCTGAGCGTCGCCATCGTCATCGGCTTTGCCCTCAACCTGCTGGACGTCAACCCGATCAAGGCGCTGTTTTGGACTGCGGTGATCAACGGCGTGGCGTCGGGCCCAATCATGGTGATGGTGATGCTGATGGCCACGAGCCGGAAGGTGATGGGAGAGGTGACCATCGGTCGGAGACCTCGGATCTTGGGCTGGGCGGCGACCATCGTGATGATCGCCGCGGCTATCACAATGTTCTCTTATTGGGGCAGGTGATCGTGGACGCACGCACACCGGTACCCTGTTAAAACTAACAGATTAGTGAAGATTGGTGAATGCGCTGAAATCGATTGAAAGACCCAGCTGGGGCTAGCTCTTTGAGTTCAAAAAGCTATTCTGTTGCGATTGGCTGGCAACATGGACCATGGGTTTCTGCGTCCTCAGAAACCGCGACACCTTGGGGCTGCAATCCCGGAGGTATTCTCGCTCTGCACTAATGATTAGAGGCTACGGATCTCGTGCCCTTTCGCCACACAGGAGTCAATGATGACCTCAAACCCCTTTGCAATCGCGCAGGCCCAGCTTGACCAAGCTGCCAGCCTCCTCAACCTCGATCCCGACCTTCACGAGTTGCTTCGCCAGCCGATGGCCGAGCACCACGTCCGTATTCCCGTCCGAATGGACGATGGGCGTGTGAGGGTCTTCAGCGGCTTCCGAGTTCAGTACAACAACGCACGAGGCCCATGCAAAGGCGGGATCCGCTTCCACCCCGAGGAGACTATCGACACGGTCCGCGCCTTGGCCGCTTGGATGACTTGGAAGTGTGCGCTCGCCGACATCCCGCTTGGCGGCGGCAAGGGCGGCGTGATCTGCAATCCGAAACAGTTGAGCGTGGGCGAGCTCGAGAGACTGTCTCGCGGCTACATGCGCAAGATCGCCCACCTCATCGGCCCCGACGTAGACGTCCCTGCTCCGGACGTGTATACGACCCCTGAGATCATGGCATGGATGATGGACGAGTACGAGACCATGATGGGCCACCACGCCGCCGGCGTCATCACCGGCAAGCCCCTCAATTTGGGCGGCTCCGCCGGTCGTGGAGATGCCACCGCCCGCGGCGCCATGTACACGCTCCGCGAAGCCGCCCATCAGATCGAAACCGACCTGTCGCGCGCGACCGTCGCCATTCAGGGCTACGGCAACGCCGGCATGCATGCCCACAGACTCGTGGGCGAGCTGTTCGGGTCGAAGGTCGTGGCAGTCAGCGACTCCAAGGGCGGCATCTATCGACGCGACGGACTCGATTCGGCTGCGGTTGCCGAGCATAAGGCCAACACCGGCAGCGTCGTCGATTTCCCAGGCAGCACACCGGTCACCAACGGCGCCCTGCTGGAACTGGATGTCGACGTGCTCCTCCCGAGCGCGCTCGAAAACGTGATCACCGAAGCGAACGCCGCCAAAATTCGAGCCAAGATCGTCGGCGAGCTGGCCAACGGCCCAACGACTCCCGAGGCCGATGAGATCCTGCACAAGAACCATGTGCTCGTGATCCCCGACTTCCTCTGCAACGCGGGAGGAGTCACGGTGAGCTACTTCGAGCAAGTTCAAAACGCGAACTTCGACCACTGGAAGATCGAGGTCGTCCACGAGCGCCTCAACGAGACGATGACGGCTGCCTTCAACGCCGTGTTCGACATGCGTGGCGAGATGAACGTGCACAGCCGCCTCGCCGCGTATCTCGTCGCGGTGGACCGAGTCGCTGGAGCCTGCCGCTCCCGCGGTTGGGCGATCGCCGGCCAACCTGCGATGCAGAAGGCGAAGCCCGGCACCCTGGTCGGCTAGTGTAGTGAATCGCAAATCCTGCGGCAGTTGAACGCGCCTGGGAAGGAGATGCCTCCGCAGCCCCGCTGTGGAGGCATGGGTGAGCGCCGAGAGATTAGTGAGACACTACACTAGTAACCAACCCGGATGGTGATGCGCCCGCCTGGGGCCAAGGCGTGCGAGTCGAGCCGAACGGTCTCCCGCTTGGGGTCGAAGTCATGCCATGCCGTGCCGTTGACCTGGACCGCCTTCATGGAGAGCCCCTCGGGATGGCGCAGGCGTATGACGATCGCCTTTGGAGCGATGCGCGTCGGGGGGTCGATGGTGGCCTCGATGTAACCCTCCCGAGCGTGCGAAACGATGCGGAAGCCGGCCTCGCCAAAGAACGTCGGCGCGCGCTTGACCTCGACCACCATGCCATCCTTCATCCAGTTGCTGGTCACAAACGGGGCCAGCCACAGCTCGTCGCCGCGCTCCTTCACGAACATGAACCGAGTCTGCTGAAGGAACACGCCGGTCTCGTGGGTCTTGTCCGGGGCTCCGCTGTTGTGGAAATGCTCCCAAAGCGTGAGGTTCCGCTGGTTGAGCATGGCCGCGAGAGCGTTGAAGTACGACCGGATGAACGGCTTGACGTCGTCGCGCATCGCGTACACCTCGGACAGACGCGCATAGTAAGGCTGGACTTTGGCGAACCCGCCCAGGTCGAACCAGTGCTCGTGGTTCCGGTCCGCGGGGTAGTCGAACCAACCGCTCGCCAGGAACATCTCGTCCTCCATGTGGTTCGCGATCTGCCGGGCATCCGAGCCGTCGGCGGGAAGAATGCCCTGCTGGATGAGGTTGTGGGCTCCGATCTCGACGTCGTAACACCACGACCGCGAGCCGTCGTCTCCGGGGAAGAACCTAGCCAGCGGACCGGGGCAGTTCACCTGCGAGGGAAATCCAGGAACCCAGGTCCCGTCCTGCAGGGGGACCACCGGTGTGCGAGCCTGGGTCCAGCGGTACGCGCGAAGGATGTCGCTCTTGTAGGTTCGTGCCTCGCTGATGAAGCCGTCCGCATCAGGGTGGCCGATCGCCTTGAGCGCCCTGCCGGCCGACTCGAGACCCGCGCAGAACATGCCGTTCGAGTAGAAGTAGTACTGGTAGGCGTTCCAGTCGGCGATCACTCCCGGCGGGATGAGCCCGTACTGCGGCGGCTTTCGGCCCAAAGCATCCAGTTTCATGGTCGCGCGTCGTTGGGAAACGACCCAGCGGCACACCCGGGCGACCTCATCCGCGCGGGGGGTGAACCACTCGGGGTCGGGGCTCAGGGCGAGGCACTCTCCCAGCGTCCAAAGGTGCCAGCCCGTCCCCAGCAGGGTGTAGCCGGTGGTCAGGAAGCCCTGCGGGTTGTAGAGGTGAATGAAGTAGTCCAGGCTCTTCTCGGCAAACTCGCGGCGCCCCATGAGCGCCATGCCTCGGATGATCGTGTTCGCCTCGCTTTCGAGCGGGCCGTAGTGGATTTGGGCGATCCAAGGGGCCAGGCGCTCGCCGTCGCTGCGGGTATCCACGAGGCACCGCATCTGGGAGCTGGCGATCACGTCCTGCAGCAGTTTGTCTGGAATGGCGACGTGCATGCCCTGTGCGGCTGCGTTGTGCCAATAGGCGGCGGATGCCTTGGCGGCGGGCTTGGCTTGAATGCTCGCCAGGCCAGGCTCGTCGGCACGCGCCTCCCAGCCGGGGATGGCCACCACCAACTCGCCCGCGCCCGATCCGCCTACGCGAAGCACCCCGTCGCTGCTTGTCGCGCGCAGGGGCCCCAGGCCAGCGAGCGCTACGACGGCCAAGAGCTTGTCGCCGTCCATGACGAGCGCCCGCCCACTCTCCATCTCGATCCGGGCCGCCGCGCCCACGTTCCGATCGCGGAAGAACGGCAACTCGAACGCGATCGGGCCACCGGTGAAGCGGAAGGACGCCAGGAACAAGCCCCGTCCCTGTTCGGGGGTGACGAATGCCCTGTACTCGCAAGAGGCCCCCTTCGCGACGACCTGACAACGGACCCCCGGCATCCAGCGCTCGATGCCGTCCCGGAGCCCAGCAGGCCCAACAATCGCGCTTAGGGCCATGCCGTTCAGTCGCGGGCGAAAGGCGTACTTGCGCTCTGCGAACGGCATCTCGCGGTCGGGTGCTTCGGGCCCACCTTTCCAGTGCACCTCGCCGTCTTCCTGGACGAGCCACTTCCAGTTGTTCGGGCCGAGTCCGAGCAGCGTCGGCCCGTGATCCTGAACCGGGTTGTGCGTGCGCTTCATGGCACCTGCGAAAGTCTGCTCTGGCATCTTGCGGACACGATCCAGAACCGTCTGCTGCTTGGCGATTGACAACTTGTAAGCGGCCAGCGTCTTGCCCTTCGGACCTCCGGAAACGAACACGCCGAGGTCTTTCACGTACACGCAGCCGTTCGCGAGCACATCGCTCAGGGCCACGCTGAATCCACCCCGGCTGGTTGTGAAGCGCAGCATCGGCTGGGCTGCCGAAGCGTCCCAGTGTGAAAGGCGGGGGCATCTTAGGCTCAGGGGGAGTGGTTTGGATGTTCGCCACGTCTGGGGGGTCATGGTTGCGTTGTAGGCGGAAACGTCGATCTGGGCGGCGACTCCCTGGTCGGCAACCAGTTTCACTTCCACAGCCTGCATTTGGGAGCGGTTCAAAACGGACAGCCGGACTCCTGCATGCGATCGGGGGTCGGTGAACAACCCTTGCAGCACCGCGTGCAGGCTGTTTCCGCGATGGGCGGGGACTTCAACTTGCGATCCGAGGTCGGCGCGCAACCCGCGTTGCAACACCCATCGAACCTTGCGGACACCCGAGCCAAGGGCCTCCTTGTTGTCCAGATCGAACGTGAGACTGTGCCCTTTCACCTTCACGACACCGGCAAGGGTTCGCCAATCGCCCTGGAAGGGATAGGTCCCCATCCATGCCTCCACGTGCACTCCCGCGGCTTCCGGTGCCACCAATCCGATGCCAACCTCGATCGTCAACCGTTGGAATCGACGCTGTTCAAACCAGGTCAGCCCGATACACCCAGATGCCGGCAGTAGGTACACCCCATCGCCTTCCGGCTTCAACCGCTGGTCGAGATACAGGTCCTCCGCGTGGAACTCCTCGATCCGGCCCGCGCGCGCGCCGTCCATTCTCGACGCATCCCAGGTACAGACCTCTCCATACGGCGCAATGTCGAACCATTCGCGCTTCTCGGGCTTTGCGTTTGGGGACAGGGTGAGCCGTGCTTCCGCCCAATCGGCGCAGTCGCACATGATTCCGTCCCCCGCGTCGCCGGCCTCGAGCCGCAACTCCTGCGCCCCCGATACGGAAACATGCACGACCTTGGCGGGCGTGGACTGGCGCATGACGCCGCTGTCGAACGCCTGCTTGCCGTCCACAAACACACGGAACACCACGGAGCCTTGGGTGGAGTTCTGCTGCTGAACGCCAACCTCGGCGTCGAAGGCGAGGTAGCGTCCCCCAAGGTCGACCACGAGGTTCCCCGGCGCGTGGTGCCCCAACCCCTTGGCATAGTGCTGCCGTCCGATTTGCAGCTTGAGGGGCGTCTGCGCGGGGTCGTGGGCGCTCAAGTCGATGCCAAGTTCGCCCCACCCTTGCGCCGCGTAGACCAAGCGGTCCCAATTATCGCTGATCCATTCCGTCTTCTGGGTCCCTCCCATCAGGGCGATGCACACGAAAGCCAATACCAACTAGCCGCTCCTCATTCCGCCCCTTTCCATGGTCGTCGTTGTCCCAGCTTACGTGATGTGGATTGTCAGCTCACCGGCTCACAACGACCTCGTGCTTGACGTCCGCCACAAGCCGGCTGGCGTCGTCGAACACGAGCAACTCCACCTCCGCCGGCCCGATCGCCATCTTGCGGGTGTCCAGCACCCATCGGTGGGGGCCGGGCTGCGAGGACTGGTAGCGCGTCTCGCCGTTCACCTTCCACACGACCGTCGGATGGTCGTCATACAGCTTGACCCACGCCGTCAGCGCCTTGCGCCCTCGCAGCACCAACCCGTCTCTCAAAGCCACGGGCCACTCCCGGGCCATGGCGCGTTCCTTTAGCGGAACCGAGCGCAGGAAGTGCGGCTCAAGCTGCAAGAGCTGCGCGTACCGTGCCCTCACCGAATCGTCCCCGAGCAGCGAATAGTCGTTCGACTGGCGGCCCGGGATCGCGTGCTTGATGGCGTTCATGCTGAGCCAGCAAACCGCCTTTACGCGCGGATAGACCCTGGGAAGCGCCGTGTAGAGCTCGGCCATCTTCGTGCGGGCCATTTCGGATCGGTCCATTCCGTCGAGCGAGGAGCGATGCGAAGCCGCGTATTCGCAGATCATGATCGGGTGGCGCCCGGCGTACCTGCCATACACGTACCGGAGCGCATCCGCCGGGTTCCGCCAAGCCGCGGGCCGCTTGGCATCGTTGTTCCAATAGGGGACGCTGTACACGTTCAGCCCCACCCAGTCGACCGCCTCCGGCCCGGGGTAGTAGGAGTCCATGGTGCTGACCGGCGTCTCGAACGGGCACCAAACCATGGCCACGTTCGGCGCTTCCTCGTGCATCACGCGCGCGACCAGCCGGAACTTCTCGATGTACTTCTCGGGATCGCCGTGGTAGGGCACCCAGTCGCCGTTCATCTCGCTGGCAAACCGAAGGAAGATGGGAGTGCCGGAGTCGCGGGCGGTGCGGGCAAAGCCCCTCAGATAGGCGTCGTCGCGGACCGCATCCAAGTCGCCCGGCTCCCATGCGATCTGTGCTGCGGCGTCGCTTGCATTCATGTGGTTCACGAACGCGGCCGGAAACTGGCGCCCGTAGCCGAGGTACATGAAGAAGATCGCGTGGTGGGTGTCGGTCAAGTGGTTGAACGCACTGGCATCACGCCGCCAAGTGCCGTATTCGTCGCGATACGTGCCCTGGATGGAGTCCTCGTGGTCGATGAACGCGCCGAGGTAGCACCCATAGGCGGGCTCTAACCGGGCATGGGTATCGAACGCCTGGGCCGCCGTCGGATCGGCAGCTTCATGGACGTACGGGACCGCCTGCACCTCGTAGCGCTGAGACAGCCTTTCGGCCGCATAGGCGAAGCTGATCTGGCCCCGTCGGCGATACACGGCGGCCGCCGAGGCATAGGCGATTCGTGCGGTTTCGTACTCCTCGGTCGCCACACCGGTCTCCGCCAACCGCACGAAGTTCGCGGCCGTCGGCTGGTTGCGCACCAGCTCCTCGAGCGCCGCCTTGCGCGAATAGGCGCCGGTCAGGGCCGCGGTTTCCGAGCGGTGCCGCAGGACGAAATCGTAGGCGCCCACCAAAACGCCGCCCACCGCCATGCAAACGAGCACGAAGAGGCTTCTGCCGATCCTGCGACGCGCGTTGCTCGGTATGCCTGCCATGAATGCCACTGACAAGCCGTTTGGCCCTTGTTCTCCTTCAGCCAGTAAACCCCATCCCCGCCGCCAGGGTCTTACGTGCCCTGGGCTTCAGCCCGGGGAATCCGGTCCCGGGGGCGTCGAGGGACTCGAATCTTGCCGTCAAGCAGGAGAATTCGCCCCCCGCGCGGAAGTTCTGTTGCCATGAGTCACACCATGAACCGTTTCCCTACACCGATCTGGATCGCAATTGGCCTGGCCGGAACCCTTGTGCTTGGCGCAACTTCCATGGGCTTCTCATGGGAGCGCGCGCAGGGCCAACGAAGGCCGGGCGGCGGGACCCGGTATGCCCTGACGCTCGACAAGGCATTCGCCGGCTTCGCGTCGAGCTTTGAAGGGGGCGGCGCAAGGGGAACGGTCGTCGATCTTCCCGGCGGCAACTCGAAGAAGCCCCGCAAGACCCTGGCCGGCTTTCGCTCCGCGGAGATGGCTATCGAGGTTCCGGCGACCCTGGAGCAACCCCTGTTCGACTGGATGGTCCAAGCCTGGGCGGGCCAGCTGGCGCCCCGGAACGGGGCGGTGTTCACGCTCGAATCAAGCAAGAATGCGGTCGGGCGATTGGAGTTCTCAAACGGGATCATTACCGAGACCACGATTCCCGACATGAACGTCGCGTCGAAGCAGGATGGGATGCTCTCGATCAAGATCGCACCTCAGACCACGCGGCGCATCAATGCAAGCGGTCCCTTCTCGGCGCCAATCGGCCCGCAAACAAAAGTCTGGCAGCCGTCGAACTTCCGCCTCCAGATCGTGGGGCTTGACTGCACCAGGGTGGCCCGGATCGAAGCGTTGAAACTGAAGATACAGGTCGACATCCCCCGCGTGGGCTCCGGACGTAACCGGGAGTTGGGCAAGCTCGAACTGCCCAACCTCGTGTTCTATCTCCCGGAGGCGTTCGCCAAGCCGTTCTTCGACTGGCACGAGGAATTCGTCATCAAGGGCATCAACGGGGACGACAGGGAGAGGGCCGGCTCGCTGGAGCTGCTGGACCCCTCCATGAAGCCACTTCTGACCATCGGGTTCTCACACCTCGGGATCGTGAGCGTCGATCCAGACTCGTCGGACGGCGGGCCGAGGATGGTCCGCGTGGAGATGTACTGCGAGGACATGACGCTAGCCCGTTAGCAGGGTGTTGAAGTAGGCCGACGCAACCGTGCCACCCTCGTGTCGGGGGTGCTTTCGCCGAGGGTTCGCACCACACGCACCCCCAAGATGAGGGTGGCACGGGATCGGTA